>JBFWIO010000044.1:0-12693 GCA_050255955.1 Victivallaceae bacterium | reverse complement strand
GGCGAGGTTCCACCTCGCACACCGCCAAAGGGCTCCGCGCCCTTTGGAAACCGCGCAAGGGCGCGGCCCTTGACCGGGTAACTAATACAAATATATAGGAAATCGCATGAAAGTCCAAAAACTCCACACCGTAGTACTCGGCAGCGGCGCTGCCGGTCTCGCCGCCGCCCTCCGGCTCCGCGCCGAAGGCGTCACCGACCTCGCGATCGTTACCGAAGGCCTCCAGATGGGCACCTCCATCAACACCGGCAGCGACAAACAAACCTATTACAAACTCGGCATCTGCGGCAAAGACCTCGATTCCCCGGTCAGCCTCGCCGAATCGCTCCGCGGCAGCTCCGCCCACGGCGACATCGCGCTGGTCGAAGCCGTCAACTCCGTCCGCGCCTTCGCCAATCTGGTCAACATCGGCGTGCCCTTTCCGCGCGACTCCTACGGCCAGTTCGCCGGGTACAAAACCGACCACGACCCGCTCCGCCGCGCCACCAGCTGCGGCCCCTACACCTCGCGCGAAATGTGCCGCGCCCTGATCCGCGAAGTCGAAGTCCGCCAGATCCCGGTCTTTGAACGCCGCGTCGCAGTCAAACTCATCACCGTCAACGGCCGCGCCGCCGGCGTCCTCGCCTGCCATATCGACGCCGACGCCAGTGAGATGTTCGAGTTCTATCAGGCCGACAACGTCGTCTTCGCCGTCGGCGGCCCCGGCGGACTCTACGACTGCAGCGTCTACCCCGCCGTCCACACCGGCGCGATCGGCCTCGGGCTCGAAGCGGGGGCGGAAGCGTGCTCGCTCCCCGAATCGCAGTACGGCCTCGCCTCGATCAAGTTCCGCTGGAACGTCTCCGGCACCTACATGCAGGTGCTGCCGCGCTTCATCTCCACCGCCGCCGACGGCAGCGACCCGCAGGAATTCATGCGGCCTTATTTCCAGTCGGCCGGAGAAATGAATTCGATGATCTTCCTCAAAGGCTACCAGTGGCCCTTTGACACCCGCAAGATTCCCGCCGGTTCGTCGATCGTCGATATTTTGGTCTACGAAGAAACCGCGATCCGCGGCCGCCGGGTCTGGCTCGACTTCCGGAGCAACAGCGAAGAGTTCTGCTTTGACGCCCTCACCGACGAGGCGCGCACTTATCTTGAGAAGTCCGGCGCGTGCTTCGGCAATCCATACGAGCGGCTGTTGAAGATGAACCCCGGCGCGATCGAACTCTATCGCGACCACAGCATCGACATCGAGACCGAAATGCTCGAAATCGCAGTCTGCAGCCAGCACAACAACGGCGGCCTCGCCGGCAATATCTGGTACGAATCGACCAACATTCCCCACCTTTTCCCGATCGGCGAAGTCAACGGCTCGCACGGTGTCACCCGCCCCGGCGGCTCGGCGCTCAACGCCGGCCAGGTCGCGGCTTTCCGCGCCGCCGAGTACATCGCGCGGGTCTATGCCGCCCCGACCCTCGATGAGGCCGCCGCGCTCGCCGCCGCCGAAAAGGCCGCCGCTTCGTTCGCCGCCCAGGCCGGGCGTCCCGCCGACCGCTGCTGGCGCGAAGACCGCAAGGAATTCCAGAGCCGGATGAGCACCAGCGGCGCCCACATCCGCGACGCGTCGGAAATCGGCGGTGCGGTCAAGGCCGCCTGGGCCCAGTACCGCAAACTCGCCGCCGCCGGAGCCAAACAGAAAACGGTCCGCGAAACCGTCGAGTCGCTCCGCAACCTCCAGCTCTGCTACGCCCACGCGGTTTACCTCGAAGCGATCCAGTTCCAGCTCGCCTCCGGCGTCGGTTCGCGCGGGTCCGCGATGGTCGTCGATCCCGCCGGCACCCCGATCCACCCCGCGCTCGGGCCGGAGTGGCGCTTTCAGCCGGAAAATCCGGAGTTCCGCGCCAAACAGCTGATCACAGTTGCCGAAAAAGGTTCGCACTGGATCGACTGCCGTCCGATTCCAAGCAGCGACGACTGGTTCGAGAATGTCTGGGCCGACTTCCGCAACCAGAAGATCTATCTTCAGAAGTAACGTTGCGTCACCCGGCGGATTTCCGCCGGGTCTTTTTTGCCCCGGGTGATTGATATCCGGCGCTTTCGGTGCTATTTTAGCAGCATCGTTCAACCGTAAACAAAGGGGAACAAGATGACACTTCGGAGAATTGCGCTGGCCGGATTGGCACTGCTGGCGTTTCAAGTCGGGCTCAAGGCGGCCGATCCGGCCGCGAAAGTGGTTCGTTACGAAGACTTCGGGGCCAAAGGCGACGGCAAGACCGACGACTTCGCCGCCATCGTCGCCGCGCACGACTACGCCAATCAACACAAACTTCCGGTGCGGGCCGATGACCAGGCCGAATACTACATCGGCGGCGCCAACAAAACCGCGGTCGTCAAAACCGACACCGACTTCGGCAAAGCCCGCTTCGTCATCGACGACACCGCGGTGGAAAACCGGGTCGCCCCGGTGTTCTCGGTGGTCTCGGACCTCAAAAGCTTCAAGCCGGAGGGTATAACCCGCCTCAAACAGAATCAGGCCAAAGTCGAGGGCACGTTCCCCGGCCCCTGCCTGATCACGGTCAAGGACGCCAATGTCAAGCGCTATATCCGCTACGGCATCAACGCCAACCCCGGCTCGCCCCAGACCGACATCTTCATCGTCGATAAAGACGGCAATGTCGATATGAATGCCCCGATCATCTGGGATTTCGACCAGATCACCGAAATCAACGCGCTGCCGATGGACGAACAGCAGCTCACCGTCACCGGCGGGCGCTTCACCACCATCGCCAACCGCGAGACCGGCCCCCACAAATACTATGCGCGCGGCCTCTCCATCCGGCGTTCCAACGTGGTCGTCGACGGGCTCGAACACCGGGTGATCGAAACCGAGGGCCAGAGCTTTCCCTATACCGGCTTCATCAACGTCAGCGACAGCGCCAACGTGACCGTCAAAAACACCGTGCTCACCGGCCGCAAACTCTACTACACGGTCAAGCCGGACAGCAAATCGACCACCACCGGCACTTATGACATCTCGGTCACGCGCGCACTCAACGTCTCTTTTATCAACTGCTCGCAGACCAACGACATCCTCGATCCGGTCTACTGGGGCATCATGGGCTCCAACTACTGCAAAAACCTCCTTTACGACGGCTGCAAGCTCTCGCGTTTCGATGCCCACATGGGCGTGGCCAACGCCACCATCCGCAATTCGACGCTGGGGTATCTCGGCATCAATGCGATCGGCTTCGGCACGCTGACGATTGAGAATTCCACTTGCATGGCCCGGACCATGGTCAATCTCCGCAGCGACTACGGCAGCACCTGGCAGGGCAAGTTCATCATCCGCAACAGCGTCTTCATTCCCGGCGGCGGGGCCAAAATGTCGGCAAGCGTAATCGGCGGCCAGAACCTCGGCAACCACAACTTCGGCTACGTCTGTTACATGCCCGAAGTGATCGAAATCGACGGCCTGCTGATCAAGGACGGCAACCATCCCGACCCGTACTCCGGAGCGGCTGTCCTCGGCAACTTCAATCCCAACTGGAAAGACGCTTCGTTCAAAGAAGAGTTCCCCTACGTCAAAACCCGCGAAATCATTCTGCGCAACATCAAAACCGAGAGCGGCAAAGCGCTGCGCTTGAGCGACAATCCGGTGATGTTCGGCGATGTCAAAGTGATCAAAGAGTAACCCTGCAAAAAAGGATCGATACAATGAAACTCAGACTGTTTGCTTTGCTGATGCCGCTGCTGCTGCTTGGCGCGGCGGACCCGGCCGCGAAAGTGGTGCGTTACGAAGATTTCGGGGCCAAAGGCGACGGCAAGACCGATGACCTCGGTGCGATCGTCGCCGCGCACGAGTTTGCCAATCAGCACAAACTCCCGGTGCGGGCCAATGACCAGGCCGAATACTACATCGGCGGCGCCAACAAAACTGCAATCATCAAAACCGACACCGACTTCGGCAAGGCCCGTTTCATCATCGACGACACTGCGGTCGAGAACCGCGGAGCCAACGTTTTCCAGGTGGTTTCCGACCTCAAGAGTTTCAAGCCGGACAAGATAACTTGCCTCAAAAAAGACCAGGCCAAAGTCGAAGGGCCGTTTCCCGGCCCCTGCATGATTTCGGTCAAGAACGCCGATGTCAAGCGTTACATCCGCTACGGCGTCAACGCCAATCCCGGCACCGCCCAGACCGACGTTTTCATCGTCGACAAAGACGGCAATGTCGATATGAAGGCTCCGATCATCTGGGACTTCGACAAGATCACCGACATTTCCGCGTTGCCGATGGACGAGAAGCTGCTCACTGTCTCCGGCGGCCGCTTCACCACCATCGCCAACCGCGAAGAGGGCCCGCACAAATACTACGCCCGCGGCATCGCCGTCCGGCGCTCCAATGTCACGGTCGAGGGCCTCGAACACCGGGTGGTCGAAACCGAGGGCAAAAGCTTCCCCTACGGCGGCTTCGTCAACATCGCCGACTGCGCCAACGTGACGGTCAAAAATTCGATTTTCACCGGCCACAAGATCTATTACACGGTCAAGCCGAACAGCAAATCGACCTCAACCGGCACCTACGATCTCACCGCCAACCGGGCGCTCAACGTGTCGTTCATCAACTGCACCCAGTTCAACGACATCCTCGACCGCACCTGCTGGGGGACAATGGCCTCGAATTTCTGCAAAAACCTCCTTTACGACGGTTGCAAGCTCTCGCGTTTCGACGCCCACATGGGCGTGACCAACGCCACCATCCGCAACTCGACCCTCGGTCATCAGGGCATCAACGCAATCGGCTTCGGCACGCTCCTGGTCGAGAACAGCACCTCCAACGGCCGCTCGCTGGTCAATTTGCGCAACGACTACGGCAGTACCTGGAACGGCAAGTTCATCATCCGCAACTGCGTTTTCATTCCCTCCGGCGGCAATGAAGCTTCGGGAAGCGTGATCGGCGGACTCAACGCGGGCAACCATGATTTCGGCTACGTCTGTCACATGCCCGACGTAATCGAGATAGACGGACTGCTGATCAAGGACGGCAAACATCCCGAGAAATACAAAGGTCCCGCCTTGCTCGCCGACTTCAATCCGGCGTTCAAGGATGCTTCGTACAAGGAGGAGTTCCCCTACGTCAAGACCCGCGAGATCATCGTCCGCAACCTCAAAACCGAGAGCGGCAAGAAATATCGCCTGAGCGACAACCCGGTGATGTTCCGCGACGTGAAGATCGTCAAGTAATCAGCAGTGGAGCACGATCACGGTCTGGTTCAAACCGCCGTGACGGCTCCTTTCGATGCTCTCGGCGATTTCGCGGATGATCATCATGCCGCGGCCGATGTCGAGGTCAAAGTGGAAGTAGTCCCGTTCGTCGAGTTCGCGCAGCGTTTTCGCCGGCGGCCGGTAGTGCCACTCGATGCCGCGGTCGAAAAAGGCAAGTTCGATGCGGTGCGGCTCAATCGTCGTGCGGATCAATATCTTCGGCGTCAGCCGGAGTTCGCGGCGGTAGCCGTGAATCAGGATGTTGTTGAGAAATTCATTGAGCACCAGCTCGGCTTTCATTGCCGGCATGCGGTCATGGGTGACGGTTTCGATCTCATCGGCCATCGCGGCGGCGACGGCGTAGCAGCGGGAGAAATTCTGTGGCACGGTCTGGCAGATACAGCGCTTTTCGGCGTTTTTCTCCGGACGGAAGATGCCGACCAGAAGCGAGCCGGTTTTCGCCGTCCCGGCGGCGTCCGGCTTGAGGCAATACGGAATCACTTCAAAGGCGTGCGGCGCAGCCGTCAGCTCCTTAAACGCGCCGGGGGCCAGTTCGACGGTGGACGCCAGCAGCATCATTCCGGTCGGAAAGGGAAGTTCGCCGCAGCCGTTGAGCGTCCCCGCTCTGCGCCCGGCACGGTCGATCAGCCAGAGCCCGGGCAGTCCGTCGTTGGCATAGGTCACGCGGTTGGCAATCTGATCGATGACCGCTCCCGCGCACCGCAGCTGCAGGCCGCTTCCGAAAAGCGCCCGCAGCCGCCCTTTGAGTTCAGTCAGGAACATTTCGATCGAGAGGTTGCCGCCGTTGCCGACCAGATGCCGGGTCAGTGACTGGATCACTCCGGTCTGAATCGCCGGGCCGATTCCTTCGCCGCCAATCCGTCCGGCAAAAAAGAAACAGCAACCGTTCTCCAGCGCGATCACATCGTAACTGTCGCCGGAGAGCTCGCTGCCGGGGCGGTGGTTGCCGATCGCAAGAAGCCCTTTCTGGGGAATATTGACCCAATCCGGCAACAGAAGCCGCTGCATTTCGGCGGCGGAGCGGCGGAATCGCTGTTCGAGCCGGGTGTCATCGAGGAAATCATGAATCTGCCTGGCGCAGTTGACTTCGCCGCTCCTCCCCGGGAAATAGTGTCTGATCGCTTGTTCCAACATCAAAATTTCTCCATTGAAATTTTTCCGGGCGGGAACTTTATGCTTTTTCGAACAAGTATATTATAGTGGAATTCAGCGACAAAAACAAACGGAAAAAGACCGTTCCATGTCATATATCATGAAAAATAGCGAAAATGACCAATCCGATCAGACTGAAAGCAGCAGCAAACCCGCAATCACCAGCGCCAGTCCCGTCAGTTTGACTCTGCCGCACCGTTCCTTGAGGAGGAAGACCCCGGCGAGCACCCCGAGCGGCAGGCTCATCTGGCGGAACGCCTGGATGTAGGCGACGTTGCTGACCAGCGGCATCGCCAGCAGGATCAGCGCGTACGCCGTCCCGGCGAAGAGACCGCAGAGGAGCGGATAACCCGAGCGGAGAAAGAGCCGCCGGAACTCGGCGCGCTCGTCGCGGTCGCGCCTGACGATGGCGGCAAGGCCGATGGCGATCAAGCTTTCGACCATGAACAAATAAGCGCCGGTCACGGTGAGATGCCCGGATCCGCCGCCTGCCGAGCGGATCAGCGGGATCGCCAGACTGTCGATCACCGTATAGCCGGTGGTGCCGATCGCCGCAAGCACGATGAACCGCAGCGCCGGAGTGCGGTAGGTTGCGAAACGGAATTCCGCAAGTGAAGTCAGCGGCATCAAAAGACACCCCGCGGTCACCGCCGTCATCCCGGCAAGCGCCAACGCCCCCGGCGTCCGTCCGAGGCCGAAGACGATCGCGACCAGCGCCACCAGCAGCACCGGCAGCGCCCGCGCCACCGGATAGGCCAGCGAAATATCGCTCAAGCGGTAGGCGCGATAGAGGCCGAAAAAGTAGAGAACTTCAAAAAATCCGCTGACCGAAACCAGCAGCCAGAATCGCGGCGCGAGTTCCCCCCAGCGAATGTCCGCAAGCAGGAAAAACGGCAGCCAGAGGATGGCCGAAGTGAGTGAAGCGAGCATGTAAAAAGCCGCCGACGGGCGTTTGCTTTTGCTCAAAAAATTCCACCCGGCATGGAGAAAGACCGAGATCAGCACCAGGAGAAAGGCGATCGGCGTCATATTCGGGTCCGAGATTCGAGTGTTTCAAGTACCGCATAGCCCTTGTTCGCCGTGACCGGTTTGGTCAACACCGCATGCGAAAAAGGCTGCGATCAGTTCAAAATATAGTTCTTCCGGCATCAATTTGCAACACCCGGGCTGCGTTTGCATGGCAATATTCAGCCGAAAAAACGCGCCGGTTCAGGAAAGCGGCGACGAAGCGCAAGGTCATTTCGGGCAATCCTCCGGCCAGTTTGACTCGCTCTCCGTCGCGGCGGACGGCGAAGAGAACCAAAGAATCAGCTCCGCCGCGATGCGGGATGATTGCAACTTCAAAAGAACTGATTGGCCGGAGCTCAAGATTTCGCTTCAAGTGCAAGCAGAAAATACGTTTATCCACCGTCAGACATTCGCCGGAAAGCGAGAATTCCACTCGGCGGCAGGCTCGATAGAGGAGATACCCCGGCAGGAACAGAAGAAAGAGAACCGTCGCGCCGACGACAGCAAACTGGAGTCCGCGCAGACTTGGGGAATTGTGAAAACAGGAGATCAGCATTGACAACCCGCCGCCGGAGAGCAGCAAAACCGCCAGAGCCAGTTTCAGGAAATCCCAATCGAGGGGAATCCGGCATACAAGCTTTTCGCCTGTGATTCGGCAGCCGGGAGCCGGCGAAAGTTCCGGTGGCAATAAAGAGTCCAGATGTTCGAGGCCGACCCAAGTGACGCGATCGGCGGCAAAATCGCCGCCGCAATTCCGACAGCCGTAACGGTTGCGGACCGAGTCAAAATCATCCGACCCGAAAGGGGTTCGGCACTCCGAACAGACGGCGGCGGCATCGCTCGCCGGTTCCAGTGATTTCGCCAGCAAGCGGAGCAATTCGCGGTTGTACGGCAGGGTCACGATTCGGCCGGAATATGACAAAAGATCAACCGCGCGAAGCATCCGGAGTCCCTGTGCGCCGCCGCTTGCGCCAGCATTCCGGATGCGCCACGACGCCAGTTCCCCGCGTCGCCATACTTCGCTTCCGAAGCCATGGAGCAGACTTCGTCGCCGGATGGTCAAGCCTTGCCCGTCAAGCAACAGCGAAATCCGACTTGCTGCGAGTCCGAGCGCGATTATGGCCGCGCCGAATCCAAAGAATCCCGCCGCGATGAGCTTCCACATCTCCACTTGCGTGAGCTCCTGCCGGATAAAAAACGCGGTTATTACCGCCAGCGCGATGCTCCAAAAGATCAGAAAAAGCATTGTGCGCCAGTCTTCGCGCAGGACGATCTGTTGCGGTCGGATTTCTTTGCGGCTGGGTTTTCGCAGACAGAGTCGGCACTGCGGACAGCAACCGAAACGCCGCCGCCCGACAATTTCGAGTGCGCCGCCGCAACGCGGACAAGCCGTCTGCAAATTGACTTTGGCGGATTTTTCCTTAATTTCCATACTGCCTCCCGTCTTGTTCCGCCGCCCAGTCTTGATAGCTCTTTTTCAGGCGGTAGCGGTGATAAATCGCGAAAATGATGCCGGGGATTGCGCCGCCGAGGTGGGCCATGAAGGCTACGCCGCCGCCGGTGGCTTTTGAGGTCAGCACCGCCGCCGTCAGTTGGAGGACGACCCAGATGGCAAAGGCTCCCCACGCCGGAATGGCGAACCAGTTGCGCGATACTGTTATTGCCATAATGACGTTTCGGCAAAACATGAACGACAATCTGACCCTGGGAAAACAGAATGCGTAGCAGGCGATCACCCCGGAAATAAAGCCGCTTGCGCCGACGCACGGGATACCGGTGCGGGGATCGCACAAGGCGTGTAGCAACAGTGCCGACACTCCCGAGGCGGCGATCAGCGCGAGATATTTCCAGCGCCCCAATTCATCCTCGACATTGTCGCCGAAAACGATCAGAAAATAGAGGTTGCCCAGCAAATGAACAATGCCGCCGTGAAGGAACATCGACGTTATGATGGTCAGTCCGCCGTGTCGCGTCCACTGATCCGGAATGAAACCCCAGTTGTCGGCGGCCTGATCCAGATGCTTGAACGTCAAAGCGTAAACGGCGACGCACAAAGCCGCGACGATCCAGGTGACGACCGGTTTGCGGTTGCATCCCGGGGCGTCCAGCTCGACCGGCATCCCGAGCAGTGCGGGGAGATACTTCCAGACTTCATCCGGGGCGTTGGCATCCTGATCGAAGCCGTCGGGGAGGTTGCGCAAACGACTTTCATCGAGCTCAATCTGCCGCAGGGCCAGGACTTCGCGGACTTTTTCGGGGAGTTCCTCTTTCTTTTCCGGTTCCGGCAGCGGAATTCGTTCGAGTTCGCCGGGGTCGAACCAGATCAGCTGGCAGCCGTCGCAGATGTCGAGCTCGATTGCCGCGCCGGAGAGCGTTTTGCCGACACGCCGCATCAGCTTTTGGCAGGAGGGGCAGACCGGACCGGTCCCGGTCTCGCCGTAGCGCGCGGCCTGCCACAGCGCATTGGCAAAATCGCGGTCGCGGCAAAGGTTTCGGAGCCCGGCCAGCGTCATCATCCGCCCGCCGCAATTGGCGCAGAGGAAGCAGATCTTTTTCTGGAAAAAAACCTGAGTCATTTCCTGACTGCAACCGGGACATTTCATCCGAAGCGACCTCCCATTCAAAGCGACATTCTCCGACACCGCACTACTGTAGCACCAAAAGCGATGAAGCAAAACCGCAAACAAGCAAAAGCGGCTTTTTTTGTGGTGATCGAACCGCCGGGAAAGTTAATTTTAAGAATTATCAGAAACCCCGGAAGGAACACAAAAGCAAAAAACAATTTCGTTTTTTTCGGTTTGAGACTTGAAAAATATAACTTATGCGATATATTTTTAGAAGATGGACATCGAAGGGTAAGAATGCATGACACGCTCGCGAAAAAAAGAATATGCCGAATTCCCTGACGTAACCGCTTTCATGGAGCGGCAACCGGAGAATGTCCGACGGGAATATGAGCTGATTGTCGAAAAGCTGGAAGCCGATGGCCGCTTATCCATGCCGGAGGGGGAGAAGATCGCTGAGGAAGGGTTGTTTGTGATTCGGGTGATTCGCGCCGGAAACATTCGTGTTTTTTATGTCTACGGGCAAGGGGATTTCGTTTATGGCATTCATGCCTATGTCAAGAAAACCCGCAAGATACCGGAGCGGGAGTTGACGTATGCCCGCAAGCTGGCCAAAACACTGAAGAACAAGGAGGAAAAATCATGATCAAAAGCGACAAAGAAATCGAGGCCGATGTTGATTTCGTGCTGGCGAACCGGGAACGCCTGGCGAAGACACAGCGCGCGGAACGACTGGCGCGTTTGAATGATCCGGCGAACGCCGATGCCGTTGCCGAGGCCACCGCCATGCTGGAGATTTCCCGTGCCCTCTACAACGCACGTAAAGCCGCCAATCTGACGCAGAAGGAACTGGCCGAACAGTTGCATACTTCGCAATCCTTCATCGCCCGCATGGAGCAAGGCCGGGTTAATATCACGATTCAGACGATCGCAAAATACGCCGCTGCTTGCGGGAAGAAGATCGCCCTGATATAACCCACGGAAATGCGATGCGACTGATGCCCGGAGGAATCCGGGCTTTTCTCTTTTTCGGGATATAGGCGCGCCGGAGAGAAAACTCCCTTCGCTTCACTCCCCAAAACAGTCCAATATACCCTGGATGAAGATTTTTTCCGGCAAGGGCCCGGCCGGATTGGAGAAAAGGAAGTTTTTTTCATTTTGCATTTGAAAAACCTATCACGATAGGTTATAATAAAACAGGAGCAAGTTTGAAACATGCCGTTATTTGAACTTTATCGCGGCTGGTCGATTGTGATTTATTTGAACGATCACCGCCCGCCGCCCATTCACGCGAAAAAAGCGGGGGACAGTGTCCGGGTGTAACTGGAGGATTGCGCTTGCGAAGTGGAGCGCGGCAAAGTCAGCCCGGCGGAACTGGTACGGATCAAAGAATTCGTCAGGCGCAACAAAGCGAAGATCGAGAGGTACTGGAATGAACTGCATGGATGCTGAATTTAAGACGATCACCCGCGATTATATCGAGGTGGAAATCACTGGCGGTGAATGCTTCCGGCTGTCCTTTGATCGTTACCCGTACTTTCGGCATTGTTCGCTTGAGGAGCTGGAAAACGTTCATTGCGACGGTTTGTCGCTCGAATGGCCGGACGCGATGATCGACCTTGAGCTTGACTTGCTGCGTCACCCGGAGCGCGAGGGTCATCTTGCGCCGGTTGAAAGCTGGCTGAAAGTCCGGGAAGAGTTGCGCCGCCGCGCCGCGCTCAAGGTTGCCGCCCGCCGTGCCGGAAGTACTCTCTCCGCCCGCAAAGCCGCCGCCAGCCGCGCCAACGGCATCAAAGGCGGACGGCCCCGCAAAAAGCCGATCCCGGCCACGCGTTGAGCCCTCGACCCGAGCCCCGGAGCAATCCGGGGTTTTTCGTTTTTTGAGGATATGTCATTCGCGCAATCGTACGAAAACAAAAAATCCCCGGCTTGAGGTTAAGCCGGGGATTTGAAGACAAAAAAATGGTGGGCGTAACAGAACTCGAATCTATTATTTAAGCACAATTTATTATTTTGTGTCAAGAATGTGCCTTGCAATTTGCGCCGAACGTGTTATTTTAGTATCAAAACGAAACAAATAGCACCATAAGGATACAGGGGGGCGAAAAATGGCAAGGATTACACGCGGCAAGGTTTACCAGCGGGTTATCAACGGAAAGAAAAGCCGATATTATTCAGCCCAGTATATTTTGAACGGCCAAAAGTTCCGAGTTGTGCTTATTGACGAGGACGGGAAAAAAATCACCGATCAGCGAAAAGCGGAAGCCGCATTGCAGAAGTTAATCGCTCCGGCTCAACTTTCAACCGAAGTCGACCGCCGCGCGGCCCATGCCGAAGCTTTGAAACTCGCTGAAGTCAAACTCGCCGAGGCCGAGGCCGAAGCCCGCGCCCGCGAAGCGGCCAAAGCTCAAGCAATGGCTGACCGCCGGGCCTTGAAAGTTGCCGACGCATGGAAAAAGTACACTTCCCCGGATGAACGCCTTGCCCCGGAATGTTCCGAGCGCAACCTTGCCAACTATCGCGGTTACTGGCGGTTTTTCACGGAATGGCTGGCCGAACAGCCGGAGCACCCCGAATATATGCGGGACGTGACCGAGACTTTGGCGAAGCGCTTTGCCAATCACCTCGAGAAGAGCGGGGCCAGCGGCAATACGTTCAACAAGTACCGGGCCTTTCTGCTGTCATTTTTCAAGGTACTCGCTCC
>JBFWIO010000043.1:0-12961 GCA_050255955.1 Victivallaceae bacterium | reverse complement strand
GAATTGCCGAACCTGACTTCGAGGTTGCCCTCGTCGATCTTGCCGTTTTAACCCCCGGCGACGTTCGATTTGACTTCGAGGTTGGTCGCCTTCTGTTGAAAAGTCCGGCCGATCGACTGCGAAGGGATGCCGATCTGGCTCAAACTCTGGGTAAAGGGATCGAGCGAGACCGTGATGAACTCTTTTTTACCATCGGCGGTTTCGGTTTCGAGCAGGTAGGCGATCCGCTTGATTTTCTTGCAGTTGACGCCGGAGAAGTCGCTCTCGTAGCGGGCTCTGACCGCGGTGTCCTTGTCACCGGCGAGGAGGTTGGCGCGGTAGATCAGCTTGTATTTGGCGGCGTCTGGCAGCCGGTCGGAGAATTCCGTGGCGGCGGGGGCGGCGGCGAAGCGGAACGCGCCGAGCTGGAGGCCGGCTTCGTTGCGGAGGTTGGGCTCGGCGAACTGTTTCCACGCGAAGCGGACCTGGCAGGGGGCGGCGACTTTGGCGCTTTTGAGCTTAATCGCGGTTCCGGCGATTTCGGCGTCGGCTTTCTCAAAGACGCCGTCCGGGCCGGCGACTTCGAACCAATCGGGGGCTTTGCCGTCGCGGGTCTGGAAGCTTTCGACATTGACGAATCTGACGGTCACGGTGTCGCCGTTGAAATCGGCCGAAACCGCTTGGGGGGCGTCGGCTTTGAGTTCGGTTTTGCCGTAGTCGCGCTTGAGGGCCAGCGCGGCGAGGCGTTTGCCCACCGGTTCCTTGTGGGGCGGGTGGATGTCCTTGATGGTGGCGACGTCGTTGATCACCACCATGCCGGCGCGATGGTCGCTGTCGGCAAACGCCTGCTGGGCAACCCAGAGTTCCGGCAACCGGCTGTCCGGGGCATTCTGGTAGATGAACGGGGCGAGCTGGACGAAGTAGAAACTCATTTCCGGATTGTTGAAAACCTTGCGCCAGCCGCCGACCAGGGCGGCCATCTTGTCGGCATAGAGCATGCCGTCGGCGAGGTTGGCTTCGCCCTGATACCAGATCGCGCCGCGAATGGCGTAGGGCACCAGCGGGGCGATCATCGCATTGTAGAGCGCGGTCGTGCTGCCGCGGTTGACCGGCAGCAGCGAACGCGGATATTCGGGGGCGACCGGGAGCTCCTTGCCGGCGGCGGCGGCGGCTTCGAATTCGGCGACGAAGTCACGGTAATTCTTGCTCACTTCGGCGGTGATTTTGCGGTAGGAGGCGGAGCCCGGAACCCGGGATTCGGCCTCATCGGCGTAGCTCTCCAGCCCCGGCACGGCGCGGAATCCGGCCGGCGGCGTCCACGGTTCGATCCGGGTGCCGCCCCAGTTGGAGGAGATCAGCCCGATCGGAATTTTGAGCGAGGTGTAGAGTTCGCGGCCAAAAAAGTAGCCGACCGCCGAAAAACTGCCGACGGTCTCCGGCGAGCAGACCGACCATTTGGCTTCAAATGACTTTTGCGGCGTGGCGGCGGTCGCCTTGATCACTTGAAAAAGGCGGATTTCGGGATAGTCGGCGCTTGCCATCGCCTCTTTGGCGGTGGTGGAACGCTGGACTTGCCACTCCATATTGGACTGGCCGCCGCAAAGCCATACTTCGCCGAAGAGCAGATTCCTGATGGTGATGCTTTTGTTCCCGGCGACCGTCATTTCGTAGGGGCCCCCGGCGGTGAAGGGGCCGATTTCGACCGAGAAGTTACCGGCGTCGTCGGCGACTCCCGAAAAATTCCTGCCGGCAACGCTGACGGTAATCTTCTCTCCCGGATCGGCGGTGCCGAAAACGGGGACTTTGCGGTCGCGCTGCATGACCAGGTTGTCGCTGAAAATTTCCGGCAGGGCGAGATCCGCCGCCGCCGCCGAAAATGCGAGGGCAAAGAGCGCGGTGGTCCGTCCGAGTTGTTGCCAGGAGCTCATGTCATGGATTCCTTTTTTTGGTGATTGAGGGGATGGCATAAACATTATATACCAGTCATGAGTGCATTTTTCAAGTTCAAAATGGTTTGTTTTTGATAAAAAAACGGTCTTTCCCGGTGTAAAGATTTGACAAACGCGAAAAAATCAATATATTACGCCCAAACAGGCAACAGCGGCTAAAGCAGGAGCGACAGACTATGAAGACCAGATGTCCATACTGTGATATGGAAGTGAGCGAAAGCGCCATCGAAGCCGAGGACGGGTACTGTCCCGAATGCGGCTCGGTGATCAGCACCCGTTCGTCGCTGATGGGCGACGACGATAGCGATTACGACGACGAGCTCGGAGACTTTGACGACCTTGAGGAAGAAGAAGATGATTTCGTGGACGATGAGCTCGACGACTCTTTCTTCGACAGCGAAGAATTCGAAGACGATTTCGACGACATGGAAGAAGAGGATTTTTAATTCGAGCCGGGAAAACGGGCCGCGGACTCCGCGGCTTTTTTCTTGAACGGGGGTGTCTATGAATGTTCGTTTTTTGGCTACAATGATCTGCGGTTGCTTCGCGCTGGCGTCGTCGGCCGCTCCGGAGCCGGTGCGGATCGGCCCCAACGGGTCGTTTAACGTCGCTTTCAACGGCGCGCTGGCCACCGGCGCCGCCAATCTGCTTACCGTGGATCACCGCGAGCCGGTCGAGGACAGCGTGCTCTACAACATCACCCAGCCGGGAGTGCTGGTCCGCAAAATCGTTTACACGCCTACCGACAAAGTCAAATTCCACACCCGCATGCTGATCGTGCTGCGGTCGGAAAACAATCCGACGGAGACGCTGCTGGTGGTGCGCGATTATATCGGCTGTGCCGAACCGGCGACGCTGCGCTGGTGCGTGACGACGCCTGCCAAGCCGCAGAATGTGGGAAGTTATCTGATGGTCCGTTCCGACAACGGCCATGCCGGCGGCCGGATGCTTTTTCAGATGCTGCTGCCCGGGATTGACGGGCACTCGACCGAGCTTATCGGTAATCCGATGACGTCCGATCCGGGCTATCGCAATGTCTTTACCGTGACTTCGCCTGGACTCCAGCACACGGTGCTGGTGACGATGCAGATCGGCGCGCTGGAATCCCCGATGATTTTCAAATCATTCACGCCGGGGCCGGTCAACCAGGTGGTCAATGCCGGAGGGTATTTGGTCAGCATCAATGCCGGCGCGGGGAAGCTGGCCGCCTCTTTTGCGATCGAAGTCCCCGCCGACGGAACGGCTTATACGATGCTCCTCGGCGATCTCGCCGCCGGACTCTGGAAAGTGACTTCGCCCGACGGCAAAAGTGAAAGTTACGATATCGACGGAGCCGTTCCGCTCCAGTTGGTCAAAGCGCCGACGCCAGGCGTCTGGAAGGTCGAAAAGATCAAGTGATGAGTCACCCCTCGCGCATCATCGTCGTCTCCGGCATCGAATACGGGGCTCGCGGCCTCGGGGGGATTCTGCTGCATCGGCTGACCCGGCTTTGGCGCAAGGTCGGGATGCCGGACGCGGTGATCGTCCTCGGCGACCTCACCGCTCCCGCCGGAGCGGTCGATCACAGTGTTCACGCCCGGCTCGGCGAACTGGCTTCACGGTTCAAAACACTCTCCGTGCCGGTGTTGGTGCGGCGGGGCTGGGGTGATCTCCCGGAGATGGAGTTCGAGCGGATTTTTCCCGTGCCGCCGCCGGTTGTCGAAGTGGCGGGGAAATTTCGCCTCGAGAGTTTTTCCGAAGGCTTTGCAATCCGCCGTTCCGGCGATGCCGCGCGGCTCAAAGTGACCGCCGACGGGGTGGAAACGCCGGAAGGCCGCCACCCCCTCGAAGCGCTCGGGCGCGCCCCTTTCCGCTGGCTTGAGATTGAGCTCGGTGAGCAAATTGCCGTCAAGACCGCCGATTTCCGTTTGCCGGCGGGCTTTGACTGGATCGACCGCCACACCCATACCCCCTTTGCCTATTGCTCGGAGAATATGGATCTTGCGGTTGAAAAGACGCTTTTTGAGCACTTCAACCTCAGTGCGGCGGTGATTACCGAGCACTCAAGTCAGCTCTGCCGTCCGCCTGCGTCGTATTGGAAAGACTGGAGCTGGTTTGCCGACCAGACCCGCCATCCGGGGCCGGACCGCTACCGGGATTTCTGCAACTACCTCGCCGATCACGCCGATCCGCGCTTCATTCCCGCCCTCGAAATCGACTTCGACCGGCAGGGGGAGATGGTGCTGCCGGCGGGAGCGGCGCCCGACTGGCGTTACTCGCTCGGCGCGATCCACCGGCTTGACGAAGCGATCGGGCCGGAGCGCCAGATCGAGCAAATCCTGTTTCTCCTCGAAGCGATCGGGCGGAGCCCGGTGCCGACGGTGGCGCATCCCTTGCGGATTTTTTACAAGCACAACCTCGATCCCGAGCCGCATTTCGACCGGATCATCGGGATTTTTCGCAAGTACGATCTTGCCATGGAGATTAATTTCCACAATGACCGCACGCCGCCGGAGTTTACTGCGCGCGCGCTTGCGGCGGGACTTAAATTCTCCTTTGGCAGCGACTCGCACAACCTCGCCGATTTCGGGATGCTGCAGCCGCATATCGCGCTTCTGCGGCGGCTCGGCTTCAACGGCGACTGGAACGATATTCTGATCCACTAACCACACGGAGTTTACCATGAAATCATCAATGCTGTTCGGGATCGCCGCCGCGGCGCTGCTGCTGGCGGGGTGCGGAGAGGCCAAAAGCGGGCCGAAGAAGCTCAAAATCGGGGTCTCGGTGCCGAGCGCGACCCACGGCTGGACCGGCGGCATCCTCTATCACGCCGAAAAGGCCAAAACGCGGATCGAAAAAGCCAACCCCGACGTCGAAGTGATCATCACCTCCGGCCAGACCACCGCCGAACAGGTTGACCGGGTCGAGAATCTCCTCGGACGTTCCCCCGATGCGCTGGTGGTCCTGTCGCAGGAACCCGCCCCGCTGGCCCCGGTGCTGAAACGGGCCAAGGAAAAAGGGACGTATCTGGTGATCGTCTCCAATCCGATGCCGGACAACCTCGCCGATTACTTCGTCAACGGCGACAACCGCAGTCTCGGCGCGGCCGCCGCCGAAGCGATGGCCAAGGCGCTCGACGGCAAGGGCGATATCGTGATGATGGAGGGCATTCCCTGTCCGATCAACACCGAACGCGTCACCGCTTTCACCGAAGCGATGAAAAAGTATCCCGGGATTCGCATTCTTGACTCCAAGTCCGCCAACTGGAATACCGAGCAGGGGCTGAAGCTGATGGAGAATTTCCTCCAGAAATACCCCAAAATCGACGGAGTCTGGGCCGGAGACGACGACGTCATGATCGGCGCGCTCAAGGCGCTCGAAGAGTCGAAACGTACCGACGTCAAAGCCATGGTCGGAGCCGGCGGCAGCAAAGTCATGATCGGCAAGGTCAAGTCCGGCGACCGCTTCGTCAAAGCGACGGTGACCTATTCCCCCTCGATGATCGCCGACGGCATCGACATCGCGCTCGCCGCGCTTCGCAACGGCAAAAAATCGCCGGACGGCAAAGTCGAACGACTGATCGAATCGGTGATCGTCACCCAGCAGAATGCCGACCGCTATCTTTATCCCGATTCGCCGTACTGAGTTTGCTTCGTTTATGTTTTGCACGGAGGCACGGAGGCGCGGAGAAAAGAGAGCAGAGATGAACCATGGCGGATGCGAAAATTCCGGGTTGCACATCCACCTCATTTCTCCTTTCTTCTCTCCGTGCCTCCGTGCCTCCGTGCGAAATATCAAAAATAACACTGGAAAACGATGACTTCATTCTCCGATCAGCTTCCCCGCGGCGGCACCGGCAATCCCCGGCTGGCGCTGCGGGTCGCCGCCAAGGCGGTGCCGTTCCTGCGGCAGCGTCACCCCTGGCTTTTTGCCGATTCGATCGTCAAGAGTTCCCGGCCGGGCGCGGCGGGGGATGTCGCGGTGCTCTTTGACGAAAGCGGCCGCGAGGTGCTGGGGGCGGGGCTCTTTGACCCCGCTTCGCCGGTCCGGGTCAAGGTGATGGCCCACGGGGCCGGGGCCAAACCGGTCGGGCCGGAGCTCTTCGCCGAACTCGCCGGTGCCGCCGCCACACTCCGATTTGGCAAGTGCCCGCCCGAAACCGATGCGTACCGGCTGGTCAATGGCGACTCCGACCTCTTTCCCGGGCTGGTGGCCGACCGCTACGCCGACACGCTGGCGGTCAAGGTCTACGCGGCGGCGCTCCTGCCCCACCTCGGCGATCTCATTGACGCCATCGCCGCCGCCAATCCCGGACTGCGGCGGCTTGCGCTCCGGCTGTCGCGGGAGTTGCAGAAAACCGCCGGGCTTGAGGACGGCACGCTCTACGGCGATCCCGGCTGGGACGGCACGGTTCGTTTCCGCGAGAACGGCCTCCTGTTTGAAGCCGATGTCAAAAGCGGGCAGAAGACCGGGTTCTTCCTCGACCAGCGCGACAACCGCGCGCGGGTGGAGAAACTCTCGGCGGGGACATCGGTGCTCAATCTCTTCAGCTACTCCGGCGGCTTCTCGCTCTACGCCGCCCGCGGCGGGGCAAAAGAAGTTTGCAGTGTAGACTTCAACAAGCACGCCATCGCCGCCTGTGACGCTCATTTCAAGCTTAATTCCGACATCGGAACGGTCGCCCGCTGCCGTCATCGCGGCATCGCCGGGGACGCTTTTGAAGTAATGGAGCAACTGTATCGTGAAAAAGCCCGCTATGGGGTAGTGGTGGTCGATCCCCCGTCCTTTGCCAAATCGGCGGCCGAAACGCCGACGGCGCTTCGCGCTTACGCGAGGCTCGCCCGGGGCGCGGTGAAACTGGTTGCGCCGGGCGGCATCCTGGTCTTTGCCTCGTGCTCAAGCCGGGTGAGATCGGAGGAACTTTTTGACCACGTCAAAATGGCCGCCGCCGAAAGCGGCTTCCGGCTTGACGAAATCGACCGCACTTATCACGCCTTTGACCACCCCGCACGCTTCAAAGAGTCGGAGTATCTCAAGTGCCTCTATGTTCGGGTTCACCCCGCGCGGGGCCGATAACTATTTGTAGTCCCTGCGATTGTACCGCCCGGATTCGGGATCGGTCTTGCTGAATGGAAAGCTCAGGCTCGGCGTTGACCGGTTGGGAATCCGGAAACTGGTCACGTTGCCCGCCACCGCGAGCGAATTGACCGAGTTGGTGTGGCGCGCCATCGGAAAAGCGAAATAGGGGGTGCTGAAGTCGGCATAGTCGTACGACCAGCGGTAATAACCTTGCGCTCCATCCAGCGCGATGCTGCCGTCAATCAGCAGCATTTTGAGCGACGGCGTCGGCAGTTTGCCGATCTTGACGCAGTCTCCGGACTTGGTCGCGCGCGGGATTACGGTAAGTACCATCGCGTAATGGGGGTAGGTGATCCACCAGTTGCTTGATCCGCTCATATTGAAATTCGCTTTCATCGACGGGCAGCGCAACTGGTTGAGCGAAATATAGGCGCCCTTGTTCCAGCCCGCTTTGGCGCTGTAGTTGCCGTCGCTGTTGAGGCCCATCATCGACTGGGTCCAGTACTGAATATTCATCCCGCAGTCGATCGGCGGAATCACGTCGTCGTGGTCGGCGGTGTACATGCCGACCCCGGCTCCAGTCTGTTTGAGGTTGTTGAGGCAACTGATCCCGCGCGCTTTTTCGCGCGCCTGGTTGAGCGCGGGCAACAGCATGGCGGCGAGAATGGCGATGATGGCGATGACGACGAGCAGCTCAATCAGGGTGAAGAATCGGCTTTGCATACAAACTTTCTCCAAATTATTTGTTCGATCGCGACTTTGATGCGATTTGGAAACTTCTTTACAAAGATACCGGGCGGCCGCGGAGTGTGACGTCAAGTTTGCCGTCGGCGGGGGCCGCGAGTTTGACGCGGAGCATTTTGCCGTCGGCGATCGGCGTATCCGAGCTCTTCATCAGTCCGGCGGTCGGTGTGACTTCCCATTTGACCGGGAGCTTGCCGGCGTCGAAGACGAGCTCAAAGGCTTTGCCGTCCGCTTTCAGCAAAAGCTTCCCGCCTTCGCCCGGCGTCGCCTCGGCGGCGGTGGCGAATTGAAAGCGCACTTCGGCGCCCGGTTTGAGTCCGGTCAGGCTGTCGTTGACGGTGACGACCCGGGTCGCCGATTCGAGCGTGACCCGTCGGAGGACGCTCGCCGCCTGACCGGCGTAGACCGGCGACAGATCGACAATGGTCTCCTCCGGCGTGCTTTTGACGATCGGGGCGAACCCGGCGACGTTCTGGCGCGCGCCGTCGATCCGGATGATGTTGTGGCTGTCGGGGCCGAGCCGGAAAACATCCCAGCGGCCGCTGTCCTGGGCGAAACTCCAGAAATCCTTGCGCACCGCCTGTTGTTTTTGATAATTCTCCATCCCGGACTCGGCGAGCCAGCGGACGCCGTCGGCTTCGACGATGACCGCGCCCACGTCCATGTGGGCGTGCGGCGCGCCCGGCGAACCGCCCTTGACCGCGATCGCCGCCGCCCCGGGGGAGCTGTCGGAACGGTGCATCGCAAACGGCACCGCCGCTTCCCGGCCCGAGCAATAGTGGAGCGGGAGCTCCTCCGACCCTTTGGCCGGCAGATCCGCGGGAAAGGCGAAAAGCGCGAGCGGCAACAGCCGCTGGTCAAAGGTGCGCGGATTTTTCGAGGGTTCGGCGGCGCTCAACTTGTCGAGCAAAGTCCGCTGCAGCACCGAAAAACAGTCCTTTCGACCGTATTTCGCGATCCACCAGAGAGTCGGATAATCGACTTCACTGCGGTCCACGCTGTCGCCATAGTTGTAGACCCGTCCCGACGGCGCGGCCACCGCGGCGAGATATTCGCCGATCCGCTCAAAACCCGGCGTCGCGCCGAGTCCGAAGTCGGTGCCGAAGGCGTTGTCAAGCATTTCCAGCAGTGCCGCGTTGAACATCATGCCGTAGCTCCAGTACATCGGGCCCTCGGGATAAGCGCCGTTGGGGTAGGCGCTGTTGCGCATCACGCGCGGCATCGCCTCGATCGCCTTGGCCACGATGGCGCGGGCAAAGGCGGGGTCGTCTTCGTAGACCGCCAGCGCTCCGGCGACGGCGGCGGCGTGGCAGACCTGGGTCCAGTTGTTGCTGCCGCTGGTCCACCAGAGCGGTTTCGCGCAGAGCGGTTTGAGCCCCTTTTCGAGGATCGCGCGGCGGATCAGGTCGCGCTCATCCGGCTTCAGCTGGTCGTAGAGCCAGTCGTAGCCGAGCGCCAGCGCCATCGTCATTTCGGCGGTGTCGAGCGACGTGCCGGGATTCCAGTCGGGGTAGTTGGCGGCATTGACCATCTCGGCGGCGGCGCGGCGGGCAAAACGCTGATCGCCGGTGAGGAGATAAGCCATGCCGAGGTAATTGATTCGGGCCAGCACGATCCGCGACGTCGAGAGCATCGTCGTTCCCTGAAAAACCCGCTCGGATGGCGGGAAGTCGAGCGTTTTTTCCGCCCGTTTGACGATCATCGCGGCAAGTTTTTTGCCGTCCGGGGTCGCCAGCGCGGAGGCGAGTTTGGCCTTGCCGGCGGCGGTGGCGAAGAGGCGCGGGCGGGACTGGTCCCAGGCGGCGAATTTGGCGGCGAGTTCCTCCGGACGGACCGGCGACTCCCGTTTTTCGAGGGTTTTTCGGGCGCACTCCATCATATAGGCCTGGCGTTGGCGGACGAGGTCCATCGCGGCGGCGGTGCGGGCGCGGGCGGCGGGGTAGTCCTTGATCACCCGCTCAAGATCCGGCCAGATCTGATCGGCCGATTCGGCCGGAATGAAGTGCCGCCAGTCGGGGAGGCCGAGGTCGGCCATCATTTCGCCCTTGCAGCTCTCGGTCGGGAGCTGGAGATAAAAACTCGGGGTGCCGGCCGCCAGCGCGAGGATCGGGGAGTGCATTTCCATGCTGACGAGCGAATGCGCTTTGCGGTAAAGTCCGATCGCCCGGTCGGGAAGCCAGAATTCCGGATAGAGCAAGGTACGGGACTGTTCCGCCGGGGTGAGGGCGGGGTAGATCGCATTTTTGTACAATTCAACTTCGTAACTCATTTCGGGACAGAGCACGACTTTCATGTCGGTTTCGGCGAGAAAGCGCTTGATCAGGCCGATCAACGATGCGAGATCCTGATCGCGGTGTTCCAGACTGTAGGCGTGTTTGCGCAATTCCTCCGGATCGTTCTTTTTGTCCGGGTAAATCTGGAAATACGGGGTGTAGCGCAAACGCGCAATGACGCAGAGAAAACGCTGGTTTTCGAGACCGTTGGCGCGCATGAACGCCTCGACCGGCTCCGGATCGGCGGCGGTCATCGCAAAGGCGGTGTCGGGGCCGAATTCTAAAACCCGGCATTTCACTTTTTCGCTTTGCAGCAGCCGCAATGTCCGGGTGTCGCGGCAGAAAAAGAAGGCGGCACGGTCGATCAATTCGCGGTTGCGCGGCGTCAGTTGTTCGAGCGTGATTCCACACAGGCCGTAGGGTTTGTCGCCCCGGCTTCGCCAGTAGTCGAGGTCGTCGCCCATCACCGACTGGCAGGACCCCTGGATGAAAAGGTCGGCGGAGTCAAAGAGGCGGTTGATTTCGGGGCTGTTGCGTTCGCCCTTGACGATTTCGAGTTTGGGGTAGTTGCGCCGCAGCATTTCCTCGACGCCGTCGCCGATGTTGACCGGCCAGAGCACGACCCGGGCATTGGGGAAACTCCGCATTGTCAGCTCAATCAATCCCGGCGCGTGCGCGACATCGCCGATATTGACGGTTTGCCAGGAAGAGCGCAGCACGACGGTTTTCGGTCGTGTCTCCGCCGCGCCGAGGAAGATGCCGCCAAAGAGCAGCAACAGCAGAATCAATTTTGTCATCGCACCGGTTTCCTTATCATCAGGGGTTGTAGAATCTGAATTTTGACCGGCAGTTCCGGTTCGGCGAGCCGCTCAAAAAGCCGTTTCAACGCCGCTTCGGCGATCGCGCCGATGTCGGGGTCGATGTAGGCGAAATCGTATTCGCGCGGCAGGAAGCTTGACAGCGGCCGGTTGCAGCCGATCACGAAGACATCGCGGTTCGGTTTGAGGCCATGCAGCAAAAGGAAATTGGTCGCCACTGCCGCGGTGAAGTCGTTGACCGCGAAAATCCCGTTTGCGGCGAAACCGTCGCGTCGCCAGGCCTCCAGCATCGGCGCAAGGGTTTCATAGCGCTCCTCGGGCAGAGGGGCTTCCTCGCGGTAAATCCGCGGTTCCATTCCGAGCCGGAACGCCTCCCCGACAAAGGCTTCGCTCCGGATCACCGCCGGCGGACGGTGATGGGTGGGGGCGAGAGCGATCACCTTGCGGCAGCCGCAGCGGTGGAGGTAATCCGCCGCCATCCGGCCGATCCGGCCGTTGTCGATGGTCACCTGGTCGGCAGTCGGGTGTTCGGGCGGAACGCCGAGGGCGTTGATCCGGGGGAGCCGGCGGAGCGGCTCGGGAAGTTCAAATTCGATCTCGTTGCCGAGGGTGATCAAACCGTCCACCCGGCGAGCGAGCATTTCGGCCTGGACCGCGTCGGCGCGTTCGAGGTCAAAGAGGGCGAGCATGCACGAAGCCTCGGCCGATTTTTGCTGCAAAGCCCCGATCAGTTCCCCGAAAAGCGCCCGTTTGCGGATGCTTTCCTCCGGGCGGTGCATTGCAAAGGCCACCGTCCGGCGGTACCTGACAAAGGTTCCCTGGCGCGGCACCCGGTGCACCAGCCCCTCGGCGGAGAGCATATTGAGCGCCTTGTCCACGGTCATGAAGTTGACCTTGAACTCCAGCGCCAGCTTTTGGACGCCAGGCAGCGCGCCGGTCAGCGCCCCGGTCTCAATCCGTTGCCGGAGCCGGTCGGCGACTTGAGGGAACAAACTGTCTTTGCGGATCGCTCGCATGGTGATGACCTCTTCATTATCGCTTATAGCTATATTGTTTTAAACGGCGGCAATTTAATCGAATTTTACGGAAATGCAAATCGAAAAAAAAGAAAAAATGATTTTTTTACGTTTTTTGTCATCTCATGAGGTGGGGGGATGATCGGACAGGAGGCAAGAAAATGGAGCGCGGGAAAAAAAAACGGAAGAGGACGCTATTTTCGTAAGATAGCCTGACGGACGCGTTCCGGGGTCAGTTAAAACGGGTGCTCGCATTGAGCAGAATGGAAAGCAAAATCAGGGCTCCGAGCAGCAAGGCCGCGAGCAGCGTTTTGAGTTTGCCGCTCCGGCAGTGGAGGGCGGTCAGATTGAGGGCTTCGTCATAGCTTGCCGGATTGCCCCGCGAAACCCGGCTGTACTGGATTGCGAAAGTGACCAGCGCGGCAATCGGAATGCCGAGCGCGTAGCCGCTGCAAAAAATCCGCAAATTACGCCGGAAATAGGTGCCGCGATCGATCACTCGCATCGAACCATCGACGATTTTTACCCCCAGCAGCCGCTTGCCGGGGGTGTTGCCGAAGATCGCGTAAATCGCCGCGTCAAGCAGCAGTGCCAGTAGCGTAAAGAGGATATCGGCGGCAAAACGATTGATCCCCGAACCGCAGAAAAGGTCATAGAGAATACCGGGAATAAGCGAGTTGATGATCATATCGAGCGTTCGTGCCGTCCAGCGCCGCCAAGGCCCGGCGGGGGTGGCGTCGGTCAGGTTCGCCGCCGGTTCGAGGGGGATTTCGGCGAGGCATCTGGCACAGATGGCGGCAGTATTATCGAGCGGTTCCCGGCACTGGTGACACTCGCGATTCATGGCAACCTCCGATCGGTTGAATTGCTATACGATAGCACCGATGAATCTCTTTTCCAATCAGACAAGCGAAGGATTTCCGGCAATCAATTCCGCGGGAACGGCGGGAACTCGGCCGTGCCCCGTCCGGTCGGATGCGATGGCGCAACCGGGCGGGAAACCGGGTTGGCACGGGCCGGAGCCGGCCGGGGCGGGACGGGCGCGGCCGGCGTGGTTGGCGCGCTGGCGCGGGTGCTTGCAGTCGCCTGGGCGCCGGATTTGGTGTTTTCTGGGAGCAAGGCCG
>JBFWIO010000042.1:0-13138 GCA_050255955.1 Victivallaceae bacterium | reverse complement strand
GCTTTTTTTATTTTTTTAGCCTGCGGCGCTTTTTTTATTTTTTTAGCCTGCGGCGCTTTTTTTATTTTTTTAGCCTGCGGCGCTTTTATACGTTCACTTCGTCGTCGGTGGCGGCCTTGAGCTCATCAGCGTACTCCGCCAGAATCGGCCCGACCACCCCCTCCACAAAGTCCGTCACCTGCTCCGGCGCACGCCCAATGAAATCCACCGGATTCACCAACGCATCAAACCGATCCCGAATCACCCCAAACGCACGATCATTGCGCAAACGCTCCAACAAGTCGTTGTCGCCACCCTCCTCCTTGATCCGCCGCGCCGCCGCCATCGAGTGCTCCCGAATCACCTCGTGCAACTCCTGACGATCCCCGCCCGCCTTCACCGCCGCCATCAGTATGTTTTCCGTCGCCATAAACGGCAACTCCGCCATCACATGACGCTCGATCACCTTCGGCCAAATCTGCAAGCCATCAGTAATATCCAGCAAAATCGAGAGAATAATGTCCGCCGTCAAAAACGCCTCCGGCAACACCAGCCGCCGGTTCGCCGAGTCGTCCAAAGTCCGCTCAAACCACTGCACCGCATGCGTCTGCGCCGCATTGTCCGGCAAATTCATCAAAAATCGCGCCAGCGAACACACCCGCTCACAACGCATCGGATTGCGCTTGTACGCCATCGCACTCGAACCAATCTGCTTCTTGCCGAACGGTTCCTCAACCTCCCGCAAATTCGCCAAAAGCCGAATGTCCGTCGCCATCTTCGCCGCCGACTGCGCCAGCCCCGACAACGCCGACAACGCGAAATAATCCACCTTGCGCGTATACGTCTGCCCCGATACCGCCACCACCCGGTCAAAACCCATCCGCTCCGCCACCCGGCGCTCCAGCTCGCGCACCTTGTCATGGTCGCCGTCAAACAAAGCAAGAAAACTCGCCTGCGTCCCCGTCGTCCCCTTGACGCTCCGGAACGGCATCTTCTCCAGCTGGAACGTGATCTGCTCAAAATCAAGCATGAAATCCTGCAAATAAAGCGAGAACCGCTTCCCCACCGTGGTCAGCTGAGCCGGCTGGTAATGAGTAAAGCCAAGCATGGGAATACTCCGCCGGGCCAACGCGAAGTCGCCAAGATTCTTCATCAACTTGAGCAATTTGCGGCGAATAATCCGCAAGCCGTCACGCATTTGAATCAATTCGGTATTGTCCGTGACAAAACAACTCGTCGCCCCCAAATGGATAATCGGCATCGCCGCCGGACACTGAGTGCCGAAAACATGAATGTGACTCATCACATCGTGCCGCAACTCTTTTTCCTTGGCCGCCACCGCGTTGAAGTCGATGTCGTCGAGATGTGCCGCCATCTGGGATAGCTGTTCATCCGTGATTTCCAGCCCGAGCGCCTTTTCCTCGGTCGCCAGCGCGAGCCACAGCCGGCGCCAGGTCGAGTGCTTGAATTGCGGTGACCACAGATAACTCATTTCCTTGCCGGCATAACGCCCGGTCAACGGATTCTGATAGGTGTTGTTGTCCATTTCTTTCCTTGAATTTCCACCCCGGACGGTCGCGTCGGGAAATGGCGGCTTGCCGCCATTTTCCACCCCGCAACCGTTTTTTCCGGTTTTCGATTTGCACAATTCCGGTTCCCGGACTATAATGTAATATGTATTCGGAAATTTAGCAAGGAGAAGTTTATGGAATCGCGGCGATTTGGAATTCTGCTCCGGGTCAACCAGCTTGATGTTTGCCGGCAATTTTATCGCGATCTGCTCGGCATCGGCGACCCGGTGATCGACAGCACCTTTGCAGTCGAGTTCCACCCCTCGCGCAACTTCGCGATCCGCCTCGAAGCCAGCGAAGCGCCCTATCTCGAACACGAATCCGCGGCCACCAGCTGGATGCTCGAAGTTTCCGACTTCGACGCCATTCGCGAACGCCTTGCCGACGCCGGCTATCCGCTTGCCGAGAAACCCGAGGAGCGCCCCGGCGGACTCTATTTCCGGGGCAACGACCCCGAGGGCAACACCTTTTACATCGCCCAGAAATCGGGACCGAACCTCAGCATCGGCGGAGCCGACGCCCCGCTGTCGCATCCGGGCAGCAGCCACGGTCGCTGAAAAGCGTTTTTTCCCCGTTTTTTCCCCCGGTCGGATTTGATTTTCCGGAAATTGAAGCTATTGTAAGAAACATTCGGCGTCCGCCGGCGCAATTGCGTCCCGCCGCCGAAGCCCGGAGAGGTGGCTGAGTGGCCGAAAGCAACGGTTTGCTAAACCGTCACAGGGGAAACCTTGTCGGGGGTTCGAATCCCCCCCTCTCCGCCATCTTTCGCTACACTTGCAACTATCAAATTGGCAAAATCAATCGGCTCAATTGCAAAAACAATCCCCGGTTTTTTCCCGGCTCATGTTGCATAAAGGCGATTTCAGAGCAAAGCCGGGGCGGAAAAACCAGGGCGGCCCTTTTTGCCAAATCGAGACCATCGGAACTTTTCGCGACCGGCCATCGCTTTTTCCCGTGCTCAATTGCGGGTAATCAGGTCAATTCTCCATTCTCAGTATTCAACACTCCATAACTCCGCTCGATTCGCATAATAGATGCGATTGCCGACAATTGCGCCTCCGGCGGTAATTCCGCTCGGCGCATCGACCAGTTTGACCAGACGGTTGCCGTCAACAAGGAACTCCGCGACGGCTTTTTCAAAAAGCACGAATACCCGTTTCCCGTCGCAAAGCAGAATCCGGGGACCCTGCTGCCAGACCGTCTTTCCCAGCTCCCCGGAGAGAATCTCCATGGTTACCCGCCGCGTTTCGGGATCGAAGACAAACAGCCTGTTCCGATCCGCAACCCCCAGAATCCGACCATCCGGCATCCGGATCAAATCCAAATAACTTTCCACCCCCGCGAGCGGCCGGCCAGTCCAGATTGGCTTTTCTGTGTCGAGATCAAAAATCATCATCGGGGCATCCCCCGCGGCGCGCCGCCCCCCGGTTCCGGCAGTGGCAGTGCCGCCGATCAGCACCCGTGACCCCCCCAGGGGCAGCAAAGACAACGCGGACGGAGCGCCAAATAATTGTGATTTTGGAATCACTTTGAATTTGGTTTTGGCAGGATCAAAAATCACCAGGCCGCCGCCGGTACGCCCGTAACCCGGAGTTCCCGCCATGACGATTCGTCCATCGGGCATTTTTTGCACCGAGCTGGGGCGGTGCAACTCTCCATTGCCCAGACCACAGACTTTCAAGTTTTCGCGCCGCCCCGATTGCTCTGCGGATGCCGGCGATTCATCCGCCTTTGCGGTATTCCAGTCAATCAGCGCGCCGCCGCCATATCCGCCGATCCACATATGCTCCCCATCCGGCAAAATTGCGTTCCACTGATAGTCGGTATCGCCGCCGCCGAACGAGTTATCGCTTATATTGTAGATAAAGTAGCGTTTGGGGTGAGCGGCTCCTCCGCGAATTGTGCCGTCATCCATCGCTGCAATCCCGCAGATATTGACCCCCCGGCTGGGATATTCAAAATTAAGCTGATGGCGGGTCCCATCCGGCGTCTTCCACGCGAGAACTTTTTTTACCGGATCAAAAACCTCCAGACGGCTGCCGTCCGGGAAATCCCGGTCAAGCAGAAACTGATGGCCGCGCACTGCGGCATTCTCACGCCATTGCAGATCAGGTTTGGCGGGAAGTCGCACCGCTTCTCCGGCGTGGAGCTCGAAATACGGCGTCTTCGGTGTCCGCAACCAGCCGTAAACTTTGCCGTTGGCGGCCCGCTGAACTTCGCCGGTAGCCGCCGCCGCGGTTTCCCCTGCCGGGACAATCGCTTTGAGCACCCGGGATGCCGGTTCAAAGGCATATATCTGCGCTTGCGTATTGCCCACCCCGAAATAAATCCAGCCGGCATCATCGGCTGCGATATGGCGTTGATAAATCTGCCAATCGGTGTCCACCAACCGCCCGTAATCGGTCAAAGTCCGGGTCGCCGGGTCAAAAGCGCACAATTCGCCGCCCGGCCAGGACGCGGCCCAGATCACGCCTCGATCGTCTTCGGTCATGCCCATGCCGATTTTGCCGGAAACCGGGCCGTGGAAGCTGAAAACTTCCGCTTCCGGGTCGTATTCATAAAAACCGCCGTTAAAGGCGGCATAATAGCGGTTTTTGCTCGAAAGCAACGTGTACATCGGCTGCATATCAACCGCCGGCGGGCGCGGCACCGGAACGGTGATAACACGCCCGGTGTCGAGATTCGCCTGCAACAGCACCGGGCATCCCGAAGCATCACCGAGAAAAGACAACAGTATTTTCTCTCCGGCCTTGTTTGCGGTCGTAACCACACCGCAGCTTGAACTGACCGGTACGGCGACGCCGTGCCTGACCGGAACTTTTCCCGGCATTTCTGTTCCGGCAGCGCAGAATATTGTCAGATATACTGATAGCGCTATGATGATTTTCATTCATGACTCCTTTTTTCAACTCCCGGACAATCTTGCAAGCAGTTCGCAAGGATGTCGCCGGGCGGTATTTTCAGTTGATATCCCCATTGTTTTCTGCCGCAGTTTTTTTTGAGTCGAAAAAACCAATACGCACTGGTTTCCAAGCTGCTCATTTGCGGTTTCTCGCCATCACGCTCCATCGGCACTTCTTTTTCACCGGTGACATGCCAGTCAAATTCAGGGAGGATAAAAGCCTCTTTGAAAAGTGTTTGATAGTCTTATTATGTTTTGAAGAAATTATATAACACTTTTGAAAAATAATCAAGGCGGTTTTGATTTTTTGGGATAAAATTTTTTCAGTTAAAAACTGAGGCCCGAGCGATGATTTTGAATAGAAGTTGAGAGACAAGTTTTGGAGGGGCACATCAATCGCCGCAACCGGGGACAAGCCTCATCGGGGAAGGCAACTCGCGATTGGAGGCGCAATCCGGTATGCGCGGGACGCGGAGCGGGGGCTATGCTATGGTGCGAAGGAGATGCCGTAGCAGTCGAAGTTCCGGAATTCCGGCGCGAAAAGCCGGTGTTCGGCCGGACTCCCGGGGTGCAGGATCATCTCCACCACCGCCCGGCCGATGGCGGCGTAATCCTGAATCGCGGTCGGCACCGGCGGCGAAGTCGAGAAGTTGTCGAAGTCGTAGCAGATGTAATCACGCCCGAAGACCTTGCCGGAGGCGGTATATTTCGCGATCAACTCCTTCGTCAGGCCGGCATAGGGACAACAGATCACCGGTATTCCGGTCGTTGCCGGCAGCATTTCACCGGTCAGCACCCGGTAAAAGGATTTTTTTGCGGCGCAGGCGTCGATGAAACCCTGCCGGCGCTCGTTGATTAAAAATTCATTTTGATTATCCGGATCGTAGAAAAAGAATTCCCCGTCGCGAGAATGCTCAAGCATCGCCAGCGTCATTCGCCGCGTCGCTTCGCGGTGGGACGTCGAGCTGCAGCGGCAGTCATCAATATAGCGATTGATCACGATCAGCTTGCCATGCGGGACCTTGAGCGACTCAATCACCCCGGGACGGGGACGCACCACCACCACCACGTCGTATTTCTCGTGAACTTTGCTGCCGCGGGTGAGTGCATCAGGCTGGATGACCTCCCACTGAATATTGCTGGCGTAATCGAAGAGACCGTGGAAAAGCGCGTAAAAGTTCGCCGTCTCCGGACTGATGCCGGTCGCCTGCGGCATGAAGCGGCTGACCAGTGCCACCCGGGCCGGCGGCGCCGCGCCCGCCACCATGGTGCCGCCGCGCCGGCGGCTGACCAGCAAGCCGCTCTCCAGCAGCGAGCGCATTGCCCGGTCGACAGTCACCCGGGTGACGCCGAAGTCGCGCATCAGCGCATCACGCGAAGGCAACCGGCTGCCGACCGGAAGTTCGCCGCTGCGAACTCGATCGATTATGGCCTGCCGGATATCAAGATAGCGGGGCTGTTGTTTCATGGTGCAACGATTCACCGTTAAGTTGCGCGCTGGGTGCCGATGTTTAATGATGCAATATAGCCCTGTTTCGATGATAGTCAACCGAAAAATCCGGACAATCGCAATGATCTTTGCCGAGCCGATGAAAAGTCCTTGAGTCTGTTTTTTGAATATAATTATTTATATATATAATAATACTATGCAAAAATTTGAATTTACGTTCGTTTTTTTCTGGTGGTTGTTCTATTGTTTGGTTTTTGTGCTCAATATATTGATTTTGTTATACTTTGAATTCTTTGCCTCATGTTTTTTAAAATATGCAAATATGAAAAAAGAAGGCTTTTTTTGAATTTAATATTGCTTTTTTAATTTTCATTTGCTATAATTAATATTGGCGCTCAATTCAACGCGTTGAGAATACGTGAATTGCATATAAAGGAAAAGTTTTTCCGAAAAAAGTATGCAATAAAAAAACAGGCAAGGAGAAAATCCATGAAAGAGTACCGCTTGTTGCGTTTTACGCTGATCGAACTGCTGGTTGTAATCGCCATCATTGCCATTCTGGCGGGAATGTTGTTGCCGGCGCTGAACCGGGCGCGAGACACCGCCCGTAACGCCAAATGCATCAACAACCAGAAGCAGATATCCACCGCGATTTTTCTCTACACCGGGTCGTACAACGACTATTTTCCGACCAATACCAACGGCTTCGATTCTTCCGGCAAAGCGATTTCCGGCGATGTTTATATGAAGAAGCTTGACGACGGCAAAATCATTGACGTCGGCTTCTCCGGCAGTTGGGTCAAACGCGGCAGCGCCGCGAGCTGTCCCCTGGAGCCGCAGTATTCCGGCGCGGGTTCGACCAATGTCGCTTACCCGCTGGCCTATCCGAGTTATCCGATGAACGACTTCCTGAGCGGCGGCCGTCACGCCACCAGCTATACCGCCAATCGCCCAAAGGCGGCGCAGTACCAGAAAATCACTTCGGTACTCAAACCTTCGAGCTGGCTGTTGCTCGGCGAACGTGGCGGCTCCAGCGCTTACTTTAACCACATGACAGCGGCCGCGCCGTCGTTCCCGCATAACAATCCGCAGAATCCTTTTACTACCACTACCGTGGCGATTGCCACGGTGCCGCTGAATGCCAAGGCCAATTTCGCATTTGTCGACGGACATGAAACGACTGCCGCCAAATCCGAGGCAATCAAAAAACTGATCGATGAAGAGTGGCTGATTGTTCCCGGCGCCACCCTCGGCGCCTGGAACTGAGCCGGCGGCGGCGACCCCGCCGCGGTTTGCGAAAACGGAATCTCCAATCAGCCCATTTCGGGGCCGAAGACGGCGTAAGTCCGGCGGTCGCTCCAGTCGCCGCAGTCTTCGCCGAGGGTCATCCGGAGGAAGTCCCGTTCGGTCTGAAAACCGAGGGCGGTGAGCTCCGCGAGGAAGGCGGTCCGGTCTTCCGGAATGTCGAGCTGAATCGCCGTATCGGGGGAAATCGCATGGAAATGGCGCACCGCTTCCAGCGCGGCGGCGTCATCGACCGCCCCCAGCGCCCCCGCCTGACGGAAAATCCGGCCGTCCCGACCGAGCGTCCAGGCGGCAACCTTTCCCGCCGCGTCGCGTCCGACCCGGGCGAGACCGGGGTAGGCCGCGAGATAAAAGCGATACAGTTCCGGCCGCGCCATCCCGGTGAAACCGGCTTCAAATCCGATTACTTCAGGAAGCATCGCCACAGTCATCGCTTCCCACTTGAGCCGTTCGGGCGCGGGCGCGAGCGGCTGCTTCAGGCTCAAACGGATGATCCGTCGTTCGTCGCGGAACCCGAGTTTGCGGTAGACCGGAGCCCCCATCGCCGAGGCGTCGAGTTTGATGGTGCGAAAATCGGCGTAGCGCTCGATCAGCGCTTTCATCAGGGTGGTGGCGATTGAGCGTCCGCGCATCTCCGGCACCGTCAGCACCAGTCCGATCCAGGCCAGGCGTTTCTCCCAGCCGATCGCCGCCGCGGTGCCGACGATCCGTCCGTCGCAACGCATCGCCAGCGCGACGCCGTGCTCAATAAAGAGCCGCCAGTCGGGATCAAGCTGGTTCCAGCCGAGCCGGGTGGTGAGTTCGAGACACTCCGCCCGGTCGGCGGCGCTGACTTGGGTGACGATCAATTCTTCGCTCATGAACTGTCCTTTGGATCTGAATTTATTTGAGAGCCAATTTCAAAACTCTTTGCGGCGCTGAAAAACGCTCGCCGCGTCCGGCTTGTCCGACCTTTCGGGCTTTACCGCTGAGGCTAAAGCCGCTCAATGCCGGACGGCGTCGGCCATCGGCGATCATTTTTTCATCATCCAAAATGCTTTTGAGATCGGCTCTTGAGTTTGCAGGAACCTTTGGCCGGCGCACCGCCGGCAATGTCCCCGGTCACCGGGAGTTTGGCTTCCAGCCAGGCTTCGAGGCCGCCGGCGAGGGTGGCGACTTTTTTGAACCCGGCGCGCTCAAGGATGCCGACGGCGAGGCTTGAGCGGTAGGCGGAGTGACAGATTGTCACCACCGGTTCGGCGGGATTGAGCTTGCCGGTGTGCGCCGCCAGCGTCGCCAGCGGGAGGTTGACCACCGTCCCGATCCGTTCGGCGGCGAATTCGCCGGGATTGCGGACGTCGACGATCAGCGGGCAGTCGGCGCCGTCCATCGCTTTGGCCAGTTCGGCGGGCTCGACAAGACCGCTTTTCTTGAGTTTGATTCCGGCTTTGGCGGCTTTGTCGCAGCGGATGGTGCGAGCCCGGTAGCCGATGCGGTGGAGGCGGCGGACGCCTTCGGCAAGTTCGGCTTCGGTGTCGGCGGCGAGCACCAGCGGCGCTTCCGGCGGGACGACGATGCCGACCCAGTTCTCGAAACGCCCCTCAAGGCCGATGTTGATCGCGCCGGGGAGGTGCCCGGCGGCATAACGCCGTCCGTCGCGAAGATCGACGATCACCGCCTGTTCGAGGTCTTTGCGGGTGGCTTTCTTGAGCTTGGCATTCCACTTGACCGCTTTGGGTCCCTTGCGGTTCATTGCCGCGTCAAAGCTGAAATAGCGCGGTGCTTCGGGGAGTCCGGTGAGCACCAGGGCGACGAATTCGGCGCGGTTGCGGGCCTGCCAGTATGGATTTTCGCTTTTTGCTTCGCCGATGGTCGAAAATGGTTCGTCCTTGAGATTCGCCCCGCAAAGCGAGCCCGCGCCGTGGGCGGGGAAGAATTTGAGTTCGTCGGGCAGGGTTGCGAGTTTCTCCTGCCACGACCGGTAGCCGAGTTCGGCCAGCTCCGCCGCCGAAATCACGCCGCCCATCAGGTCGGGACGGCCGACGCTGCCGACGAAAAGGGTATCGCCGGTCAACAGACACAGCGCTTTGCCGTTCTCCTCGATCAGCGCCGAGACGCCGTCAAGGGTGTGGCCGGGGGTGGCGAGGAATTGGATCACGGCTTTGCCGATTTTGAGCCGGTCTCCGTCATGCAGCGGACAGTGCGGATACTTCGCCTTGGCGGCACGGCTGATCAGGACCGGTGCGCCGGTCGCGGCGGCGGCTTCGAGGTGGCCGGCGACGAAGTCGGCGTGGGAATGGGTTAGGAAAACCGCCTTGAGCTTGAGATTATGCTTCTCAAGATAGGCCTGGTACGCGTCGAGTTCGCGGCCGGGATCGACCAGCAGCGCCGAGCTGCCGTTGCTGAAAATGTAAGAGTAGTGCGACAGCACCGGGAGCTTGAACTGGGCAAGGGTGCCGGTGCCGGATTCATATTCGCGCGAGAGAGTGCATTCGGCGGGATTCATGGCGAGCCTCCTTTATTTATGCTGAAATTCTTCGGCCAGCGAAGAACCGAGTTCGACGCAGGCGGGACAGGGAAACTTCAATTCCTGTTTCAGGACCCGGCAGTGGAGCGAGCCGGCTTGGGCGGCGAATTTCTGCCGGATGGCGTCGTGATGCTCCGGCGCGGTCAGCGCCAGCGCCGCGTATAACGCGCCGCAGACGCCCTCCGGAGCGCGGCCGCCGCCGCAATCCTGAAGCCGGGCGGCGAGGGCGTCATCCCCGGCTCCGGCGGCTACGGACTGGGCGCAGTTGTGGGTTTTCGGCACCCGGGTGTAAATTTCGACGGCTTTATTCATGATCGTCTCCCTGATGTTCGGCGTATCTCCGGCGGATGCAATTGAGGATGGTCACCGCGTTGGCGGCCGCGATCCGGTAATAGACTTCGCGGCTGTCGCGGCGGGCATCGACGATGCCGGCGAGGCGCATTTTGTTGAGGTGCTGGGAAATCGCCCCCTGCGGCGCGTCCAGCGCGGCGACGATGTCGCTGACTTTGGACTCGCCGTGGAGGTCGAGGTATTCGATGATGCGGAGCCGCTGGCCGTGTCCGATCAGGCGGATCACTTCGGCCACTTCGTGGAGAAACTCCGGCGGCAGATTATGGTTTCGGGTCATATTCGTCTCCCGCTTGCGCGCCCGAGATGATCTCAAGAGAGCCATCCCGATACGGCGCGGTGGTAATATACTGTTCGACCGGTCCGGACGGGGTCCGGACGGTCAGATATTCGAGCTGGCCGACCCGGCGGACCGCCGAGGCCGGCACCGGCAGAATGGTTCTGCTTCCGATCGGAAGTTGGCAGACCGCGAACATTCCCGGCATCACCCCGGCGGTGTCGCCGACCAGACATGCGTCGATGGCAAAAGTCCGGCTGCCGGGATCGACCGACGGGATGATTTCGCGGATTTCGGCTTTGAGGTCGCGGTTCAGCGCCTCGATCCGGACGTTGAGAGTTTCTCCGACTTTGAGGCCCGAGACCAGTCCCTCGCGGATCGGCAGCCGCAACTGGAGCTTGACCGGATCGAAAAATGTCAGCACCGGCTTTTGCGGCGTCGCCAGGTCGCCGGGATCGTTGAACCGCTCGGCGACGACCCCGGCAAAGGGGGCCCTGAGTTCGGCGTAGGATAGATTGGCGCGGGCGTTTTCGGTGACGTGGCTCAGCATCGAGACCTCGGCGCGGGCGGTGTTGAGGTTGCTCAGCGCCTGTTCGTAGGCGCGACGGGAGATCGCGTTGCTCTCAAGAAGTTTTTCATTGCGCTTGAATTCGCTCTCGGCGAAGTCGAGGCGGCTTCGGGCGGCTTTCAAATTTTCCTCGGCGGATTCGGCCGCGGCTTTGAGGTCGGTGCTTTCGAGTTTGACCAGCAGGTCGCCAGCTTTGACCGCGTCGCCGGAGCGGACTTTGATTTCGAGGATCCGCGCCGCCGGGAGCCGGGAGATGATGTCCGCCGCTTCGCGACTGTGGACGGTGCCGACCGCGGTGTAAATGACCGGGACGATTTCCGGTTTGAGGACGGCCCAGTTGCCCGCGGCGGCGGGAGTGGCTTTGGCCCCCGGCGGCACTTTGGCCGGGCCGCCGACGGCGCCGGATTGGTAGAGCATCGACCAGACGATGAAGCCGGTCGCGAGCAATGCCATGACGGCGAAGGTGAGTTTGGATTTCATATCAGCACCTTTTCCTTGTCGATCAACAGATAAATCACCGGGATCACCAACATGGTGAACACCGTACTCGCCGCCAGGCCGAAGATCAGTGCCCAGGCGAGCCCTGAAAAGATCGGGTCGAGGGTTATCGGCCACGCCCCCATCAAAGTGGTCAGCGCGGTCAGCATGATCGGCCGGAAGCGCACCGCGCCCGACTGGAGCACGGCTTCCCGCAGCGGCATCCCCGCCCGGCGGCTCTCATCGATGAATTCGAGGAGCACAATGCTGTTGCGGATCACGATCCCGCCGAGCGCGATCATTCCGATCATTCCGGTGGCGGTGAAGAAGACCGGCGAGAGGTATTCGCCGACAGTGTCCGCACCGAACCGGTTGAGGAGCCAGAAGCCCGGCGCGATGCCGATCAGGGTGAGCGGAATCGCCCCCATCATGATCAGCGAAAGCCGGAAACTCCGGGTCTGGACGATCAGCAAGAGCAGAATCCCGGCCAGCGCCGCGCCAAAGGCGATGCCGAGGTCACGGAAGACCCGGAGCGTGATTTCCCACTCGCCCTCGCCCGCCCATTCGACCCGGATGCCGGGCGGCAGGGGGTTGCGGCGCAAGGTCTGCCAGGCCGTCGCGAGGATCATTTCGCCCGGCGCGCGGCCGACCGCCTCGGCGGTGACGAAGACCACCGGTTTGAGGTTCTTGTGCATGATCGGCGTTTCCGCCGGGGCTTTTTCAAAGCGACCGAGTTCGGCGAGCTGGACCGCTTCGCCGGTCGCGCCGCGTACGGTGAGCGTTTTCAGCCGCTCAAGGTCGTTGCGGTCGCGGTAGGGAAGCCGGAGTTTGATCGTCAGCGGATAGCGCTCGCCCGGCATCCGGAGATTGCCCGCCGAAACCCCGTCGAGCGCGGTCGCGAGACAGTTGGTGACTTCCTGCGAAGTAATCCCGTTGGCGGCGGCTTTTTCGGGATTGATCCGGAAGACCAGCCGTTCCGGGGTCGGTTCCTGGAGATCCTCGATTTCGGCGAGGTGCCGCGAATCGGTTTCGCGCAGCCGCGCCTTGAGCGCCTCCGCACCGGCGAGCAAGTCGGCGTAGCTCATTTCCGGGGTGCCGTAGACTTCGGCGGTTACTGTGGCCAGCACCGGCGGACCCGGCGGGACTTCGACCAGATTGACGCTGCCGCCGTGCGCGGCGGCGATCTTTTCCACTTGCGGCCGGAAGCGGAGGGCGATGTCGTGGGAGGACATGGTGCGTTCGGCCTTGGGGAGTAAATTGATCCTGATGTCGGCCTGGTGGCCCTGACTGCGGAGCCGGTAGTGGCGGACGAGGCCGTTGAAGTCGATCGGCGAGGCGACGCCGGTGTAACTTTGGAAGTTCACCACTTCATTCTGGGCGGCCAGGAATTTCTCCAGTTCGGCGACCAGTTTCGAGGTTTTCTCAATGGTGCTTCCCGGCGGCATTTTGACCACGAACTGGAGCTCGTCGCGGTTGTCGTAGGGAAGCATTTTGAGCGGCACTTTGAAGAGCATTAAGGCTGCCGAGAACACCACCAGCAAGCCGACCGCGACCAGCAGCGCAATCGCGTTGCGGCGGCGGAAAAAGGGGGTGATCGCCGCGCCGTAAATCCGGCTCACCCATTGCGGCGCGCCGGTGGTCTCCGGCCCCAGTTCCCCGGCCCGCTTGCGGAGCAACCGGTAGGCCATATACGGCACGAAAGTCAACGCGCAGACGGTCGAAAACGTCACCGTCTGCGGCACATTGATCGCCATC
>JBFWIO010000041.1:0-13263 GCA_050255955.1 Victivallaceae bacterium | reverse complement strand
TGGAGTGCGCAGTATATTGTGACCTGCGCCAAGGGTAACAATATCGCATCGGGAGGGAAATGCAATCGTCTTTTTCAAAAAAAATGAATGATTTTTTTGCAAAAATCTCATTCATTTCCATTGACAAAGAGAAAAAGCAAAGAAGTTCCCGCAAAAAGTGGAATTGTCAACCCGGGAAGATGACCGCCAACGATGCTTCGGGGCGGCGAAAAAAGCATAACAGCGCGTCAGCGGCGGTTGAGTAAACGGCGAAAAAAGCCGGCCAATCCTATGGCGTACGGCTCCATCTCGCGCGGTTCGCGGTTGGCAAGCATGTGGCCGGGGTTGATTTCGCAGAGCAACTGCGCATTCTCCGCGCCGCAGCGGCGGATCAGGATATCCAGCCATTCGCGGTTGCGGAAGCCGTGACTGTGGTGGGCATCATTGGCAATCAGATGACAGCACCCGCGGTCAAGCAAATAAAACGCATTGCTGCGGGCGGAGCGCCCGTAAGTACCCAGGAGACTGCCGGCGTTGACTTGTATATAGATGCCGTTTTCGGTCAGTTTGGCGAGAAAATCGGGAAATTCATCGGGCTCGACCATCCGTTCCGGATGGGCGATCACCGGTCGGAAACCGCTCAGCTTGACCTTGAAAAGCAGTTCGAACATCGCCGACGGCACGAACGTTTGCTCCAAGTCAAAAAGCACATACCGCGAACCGCCGAGGGAAATTAGTGCGTCCGGCTCTACCTCGGCGAAGTCGATCAGAGAATATTCGCACCCGCGCAGCAATTCGATCCCGATTCGGGAGGCGTGTTCCTCGACTTCGCGAAATGCCGCCGGATAATTTGCCTTGCACCTGGGGGAATAATGCGAGGTCGCCGCGAGTTTTTCAATTCCGGCGAGCTTTGCGCTTTCCAGCATTTTGACAGACGCCGCAATGTCCGGCGGTCCGTCATCAATGTCCGGCAGAATGTGTGAATGCAGATCGATCACAAAGAAAGTTTGCGGTTGAAAAATTTCTTGATTCTGCCGGCCAAAGTCTGTTTTTTCGCCTCATGGCCATACCCGTATCCGTACCCATAACCGTAGCCGTAGCCGTAGCCATAGCCGTAGCCATACCCGTAACCGTAACCGTAGCCGTAGTTGCCTTTGCGCTCCAGGAAGCGGTTGAAGACAATGCCGATGATATTGATTTTGGCCTGCTTCAGGATAGCGATCGTCTCCTGGACCGTGCGATCCGGCGTGTAACCGGCGCGGACCACCAGCAACACCCCGTCGGCAACGTCGCCGATGATGGTGGTGTCGGCGATGGTAAGACACGGCGGAGTGTCGAGAAAAATATAATCGTAGCGGTCAAGCAAGGAACGAATCAATTCCTTGAAATGATCAGAAATCAGGAAACTGGAAGGATTCGGCGGATTGGGCCCGCAGAACAGCACGTCGAGCGGCAAATCGAAAAGATGCCTGGATACCGCCTCGTCAAAGCTTTTTTCACCGACCAGCACGTTGACCAGCCCGAATTGATTGTCCGACCTGAAAAGACGGTGCAGAGACGGTTTGCGCAAATCGCAGTTGATCAGCAGCACCCGCTTGCCGAGCTCGGCCATCGATGCGGCAATATTCGAAGCGTTGAAAGACTTTCCTTCGGCGGGAATCGAGCTGGTGATCATAATCACTTTGGCGCGCTTATTCTCAAGATTGATGCCATCGTACTGGAGATTGACCCGCAATGCGCGAAAACTCTCCGAAATCTGGAACTTGCTCTGAGTCGAATCCTCGATCGCAACAATCGAACTTTCCCGGTCCGCCTCTTTCTGTTCCAGGCGTTTGTCAAAGGGAATGGTGCCGATCACCGGCAGCGACAGCTTCTTGCCGGCTTCATTAGGGGAATGAAACGAGGAGTCGAGCATACTCAGCAGCACAAAAAAACCGTAAGCCAGAGCGGCGCCGAGAAAGCCGCCGAGGACGGTATTCCGGAATACGTTCGGACTGACCGGGCTCCGCGGCTGCTTGGCATAGTCGATGATCTGGGAGTTCTGGACCCGAATGATTTTCTGGACTTCGCCCATGAAGACTTCGGCATAGGCATTGGCGATCACCTGAGCCAATTTGGGCGACTCGCTCAGGACATTGACTTTGATCAGGCGGGTCATTTTGACCAGGTCGACACTGACCGTGTACTTGCGGTGGTCAAGATCCGGCGCGCCGGCAGCCACCAGCTGGCTGACTTTGTCCCGGATGCGGTCGGTGTGAATGAGTTCGCGATAGTCGTTGATCAACTGCAACCCCAGCGAAAGCCCCTGTCCGATCGAAGTCGCGGTGACCGGATCGGCCGGTTTGACTTCGGCTTGCACCTCCTGGTCCTTTTCCGATGCGCCGGTGATCACGCCGAAATACAACGTGACCGAGGCCTGGTAAAGGGGTTTAACCACCCAGCGATTATAGGAATAGGCGGCCAGACTGAAGAAGATCGCGGCCAGCACTACCGTTTTGTAACAACTCTTGAAAACCCCCCAAAAATACAAGAAATCGAAATCTTTCATCTCATCTTCCGCATTTGTGAATATCTTAATTTATACCGCTACAGTTATTAATATACATCTCACATGTCAAAAAACAATTGTCAAAAGCCGCAATTCGCCGATATTGAGACTTACATCAGCGAATTTCCGCATCCGGCGGCAACAGACTCATGGCCGGTGAATTCACCCCGGACAGCCGGGCCGCCGTGTCCGCAATCTCCACCCCCGGCGGCAATTCCAATTCAGTCGCAAAGAGTTCCCCCGGACGCCAGTCGGCCGGAAGCGCCGCCCCGCCCCGGGGCAGCAGCGACATCGTCAGCAGCCGCCCCCCGGCGAAAAGCAGCACCCGGATCTCCACCCAGCGCGCCACCGGCACGTTGAACCGTCCGACCGCACGAAAAAAACGCCGCCCGTCGTGCTCGACGACTTTGCCGCGAACATCAAAACTGTCGGTCGCGTCTCCGACCTCGGCAAGCGGAGAACCGGCATCCTCCCAAACGATCGCCGGCGCCGCCCCGGTCGCCGGCTGCGGGTTGCGCCGGAACAAAAAGAGCTTGTGAGTGCCGACCTGACGGCTGAGCCGGAGGGTATAGGCGGGATCGGCGAGAACGCTCTCGTGCACGCGCTCGGAAGTCGCATTCGGCATACCGAGCGCATAAAACCGGTAGTCGGCAGACTCACCGCTGTCGCCCAGGCGCTTGACCCGGTTTCGAAAGACAAAGTGTCCGGCGACGTTTTCACCGGCTTCGAGGTAAGCTCCCGCCGGGATTTCGCGCTTGAACTCCTCGATCACCGGCCGCATATCGGGCAGGTCCCCGAGAAAAGCAAGCCGGTTGACGCCGAAAAAGCTCTGCGCAAAGAAATAATGCGCCGGCAGCACCGCCGCCAGCGAAGCGACGGCCAGGGCGTAGCGCACCCGCCCGTTGCCTCCCCGGCGTCCGGCAAGACCGACAGAGAGCACCCGGTCGAGGCGGTCGCCGCCGCGCGCGGCTTTGCAGCCGAGTAACATCGCCGCGGCCAGCGTCAGCACCAGTTCGAGCTGATAATGCTGGGTGATGTTGACGATGTCGCGGCTGTTGCGGATGAGATGAAACACCAGAATGCCCGAGCTCGCCCCCATCAGGTCAGGCCGGTTGAGCGCCGCCGGCAGTACCGGCAGCAGCACCAGTGCGAGGAAGAGGAGGTTTTTGGCTCCGAGGAGCTGTCCCCAGAACGCCGCCGGGCGGGTGAACGGTGACTGCAAGATTTCCCAGACGCCGTTCCCGAGATGCCCGTACTGGGCGTAAAAAATATAGTCGTCGCCGCCATGGGGAATCAGTAATTTGATCGCAATCAGGAAGTAAGCCGCCCCGATCGCGCTGTAGAGCATTCCGCGCCGCCGCTCGCCGCGGAGAAACAGCATCACCCCCCACGACGCCCAGAACATGCCGAGCGTCTCCTTGATGGTCAGCGAAAAAAGAAAAATCGCAAAAGCCGACTTGTGACGTCCGGTCTCGTGGCAATATAAATAGACCAGAAAAACCGGAATGAAGGCATAAATCGCGTTGAAGCCATAAAAAAGACAGAGATTCATATTGGCGACCGAGGGATACAGCATCCACACCAGCGCTCCGGCGGCGGCGGCGAAGACGCTCATTTTGAGCTTGCGCCCGAGCCAGTAAAAAAGCAGCGAGCTCCCCCAAAGCAGTCCTGCGGCGGCGATCGCGGCGGCGGTGAAACCGGGAAACAACCCGAAGAACGGCGCCAGCAGCACGATGTATCCCGGCATCAGGTGTCCGGCCGAGAAATTCGGCACCGGATATTCGCCGTGGAATCGCCCGGCGGTAAAAAAATTGTGCGGGATTTCAAGATAGGTCATCCAGTCAGTCCCGGCAAGATAGAGCGTCCGCAGCGCAAGTTGCGAGGCGTAAATGCCCTGCGCCATAAAAAGCAGCGCAAGGACAATCAGAACCGCGACGGTAAATCGACGGTGACGGCCGCAGAGCCGGACCAGTCCGCCGCCGAGCCCGCAGCGGACGCCGCGGTAGGCCGACCAGCCGAGCGCGGCAATGGCGGCAACCACCGTCCACAAGCCGGTGGGCAAAAAGGTCAGCGGAAACGTCAGCGCGAACGGCGCAAGCATCCGCGCCGCCGTTCCCGCCGGAAAGCGGCGGCGAAAGAGCCAGAGCCCCCCTCCCCCGAGGGCCAGCGCGGCCACCGTTTCGGCACGGGTCGGCTGGTCCACCGCGGCGATTTTGAAAAAGGTGCCCTCGAATACGAAAACGGTGCAGAAGACACGAGTCAGCGAAAGCGAAGCGAGAATCGCGAAAACCAGGTCGAGCAGCGGAGCGGCCAAAGACGAAGACGACCTGACTTCAGCCATGAGGTCACCCTTTCCGGAGCAACGACAGGAGGTCAACGATCCGTTCGCGGATCTGCTGCAGCAGTTCAATGAGCAGAATCAGCGACGGCCGCAGCGAGCGCTGGAGCTGACCGATCGCGCGCAGCATACCGGTCAATTCATTGAGGTCGCCGAGCACCCGCTTGCCCAAACTGAGCTTGAGCTGCCGCATTTCGACGGCGTCGGTATCGGTGAAGTCGGCCAGTCGCCGCTGAAGTTTGCCGAAGCCGCAACCGATTGCGAGCCCTTCCTCGCGCAGGCTTTCCCGCAGCGCGGCGGCGTAGATGACGTTCCACTCGCAACTCAACTTGTCGAGCTGGGCGATCAATTCGTCGCCGGCACGGCGGCGGATCTCGGGACTTTCGTCATCGAAATCTTCTTCGGGCTCAAAGGCATCCCACATCCGCCACCCGGTCGCGTTGCCGGACGGCACCAGGCCGCCGCAGCCGGGCAGATTGCCGTAGATCATCTCCTCCTCGCCGGGCAGGTCGAGGCAGCAGGCCAATTCGCGGAAATAGCAACTGATCCGGCGCTCGTCGCGCCGGATTTCCCGTTCCCACTGGAACTCATTCCAATTTTTTTCCGATCCGGAAAAACGATTCATATTGCGCTTCAGTTCCTGTTCTGTTCGCGGACGGCACGAATCAGTTTCGTGCGTCCGACCGGTCGCTGCGCCGGATTATTGCCGGGCGCGGGTGACTTTTTCCATTTTTTCGGCGACCGCCGCGTCGGGCGCGCCGCCCCAGAGGCTTTCGAGACTGTAGCGTTCGCGCACTTCCCTGGTCATCACGTGGACGATCACGGAGATAAAATCGAGCAGCATCCAGCCGCTGGAACCGGCATCCCCGTGGGAAATGGTCCGGAGCCCGAATTGCTCGCGGACCGCCCGCTCGATATGCCCCGAAAGCGCGGTCATGTGAGGCTCCGAAGTGGCGGTGCAGATGACGAAATAGTCGGCAATGCTGCTTTTGGAGCCGATCTCGATTACCGTGACGTTTTCGGCGAGTTTGTCTTCCGCCAATTTGGCGCAGAACGCGGCCATTTCCGCGGGATTCGGTGCTGTTTGCTTCATATTTTCCTTTCGGTATAACCGTTTTTTGATGATATAGTCACTGACTTGCTCCGCTAAAACTGTAGCAAGGTTTTCGCAATTTTCCACTTTTTTTCTGACTTCCGTCGAAGATAGTTCAAAAAAAGGCGCATCGAGGATGCCCGCCGCCAGTTTTTGCGCCGAATCTTCCGGCCAGACCGAGCGCAATTGCGCCAGATCCGGAGTCTCGCCGCGACGCGGATAGGTCAGCACCTCAAAGCGCCGCACCAGCTCCGGAGCCCGGTGCCATCCGTGCAACTGGGCCAGCGAGTCACCGCCGATGAGCAGCTGAAACCGGTCCTCCGGCCGCCGTCCGGCCAGGATCGAGAGGACTTCAAAGGTGTACGACGGCACCAGTCGCAGCTCTTCCTCGATCCGGCAAACCGACATCCCGGACTCGCCGGCCAGCGCCAGCTCAAGCATCGCCGTCCGGTCGGCAAAAGGCGAGATCACCGAATCGCGCTTGTGCGGCGGAGCCCAGGCCGGGGCAAACCACACCCGGTCGGTCGCCCCCGCGGCCAGCGCCGCACGAGCCTCCGCCACATGACCGAGGTGGGGCGGATCAAAAGTCCCTCCGAAAAATGCAATTCTCATCGACCGTCCGGGGCCGTCGCGGCGGACATTTGATCACGTCCGTGCCGCACCGCCATCCTCTCCGGTATATAATATACCCCGCGCGCACGAAAATTACAATCCTTGGCGAACAATTTCCCGGAGCTTGCCAAAAAATGAATCACTTTTCTTCACTTTGCTCAAAAAAAGCAATAAAAAAAACTTTTTCGACTTGACGAAAGGGCAATCAGGGGTTATCTTTTCAGGGATAACGCTAAAAAGAAACATCCTATTGACGCAAGGAGCTTAAAATGACTTATCCGCTGACCATCGACAATGAAGAAATGCTCGACGAATTGCTCGCCCTCCCCGACCAGTCGCTGATCGATTTCATGAAGCGCCTCGACGGCGATATCGCGATCCTCGGCATCGGCGGCAAAATGGGCCCGACCCTCGGCAAGCTCGCGGTCAACGCGATCAAGGCCGCCGGGGTCAAAAAAGAGGTCTTCGGAGTCTCCCGCTTCGGTAACGCCGAAGCCCGTCAGCAGCTCGAAAACTGGGGCATCAAAACCATCAGCTGCGACCTGATGGACCGCAACGCGGTGGCCCAGCTCCCCGAATTCAAGAACATCATCTACATGGCCGGCCGCAAATTCGGCACCGGCGGCACGGAGGATCTGACCTGGGCGATGAACGTCATCGTGCCGGCGATCGTCGGCGAACGCTTCAAGGGGAGCAAAATCACCGTCTTCTCGACCGGTTGCGTCTATCCTCTGGTCAGCGCCGGCACTTGCGGTTGCACCGAGGATACCGTGCTTGAGCCGGTCGGCGAATACACCCAGAGCTGTCTCGGCCGCGAACGGGTGTTCGGCCACGCTTCGCGCACCTATGGCACCAAAGTGCTGCTGTTCCGCCTCAACTACGCGATCGACATGCGCTACGGCGTGCTCCACGATATCGGCACTCAGGTGTGGAACGACCAGCCGGTCACCAACACCGTCGGGCACTTCAACGTGATCTGGCAGGGCGACGCCAACCGGATCGCCCTGCTCTCTCTCGAACACGCGACCAGCCCGGCCAACCCGCTCAATGTCACGGGCCCGGAAATGATCAGCGTCGAGTACATTGCCGAACGCTTCGCCAAACTGATGGGCAAAAAAGTCAGCTACACCGGCAAGAGCGCCGACCGCTGCTATCTCAATAACGCGTCCAAAGCGATGCGGCTCTTCGGTTATCCGCGGGTTTCGCTGGAGACCATGATCGACTGGCAGGCGGCGTGGCTGATGAAGGGCGGCCGTTCCCTCGGCAAACCGACCCACTTTGAAGTCAACGACGGAAAGTTCTGATTATTCCAAAATGAAAATACCGCACCTGCTCCGGATTCTGCCGGTTTTGGCGGCGCTCGTTCTACTTACACTGACGGGCTGCCGGAGCACTGCGTATTATCAGGACCGGGCGGTTCAGCGGGCGCGCGAATATCTGATCGAGAACGCGCCCGAACTGACGCCGAGCCAGGTCGCCTACGTCCGCTTCAACAAACCGACGCTGCTGACCGAAAATGTCTACGGCAAAGGTTCCGCCGGCTGGAAAGGCCAGAGCGCCCGCTTCCAAGTTTGCATCAGCTGGCTGATTCCGGATCAGGAGAACATCTATATGGTCTTCGGCGTGAGTTCGCCCCGGATGGATGATTGGTATCCCAACCGGCTGATCCGCAAAGTTTTCCCGCAGAAAAACGTGAATCGCGACGGTGCAGTCAAGGCCGCCCGCACCTATGCGCTCAACAATCTCTATTTCGATTTGTCGGTGTCCGAGTACAACCATCTGCGCTTCAGCGATCCGGAAATCCTCCGCACCAAGTTCAAACTTGACCTCAATCCGACCGGAAAACTGACCCCCGATGAGGTCGCCGCCAATGAAAAGATGCCGCAGTTCTCGCTGGTCTGGCGCACGCCGGGCTACCCCCGTCCGGTGGTCATCTGCGGTTTGGCCAAGGATCATCTGGCCGGCTTTACCATCTCCTTTGGCGGTTGCCTGAATGAGAAAGAGCTGAAGGAGAACACCGTCGAAGTGATAATCCCGGCAAAAAGCGCCGAGGAAATCGCTGCCGAGGCCGAAACGGCCAAACCCGATGAAATGAAATTCACGCTTCCGGCGGAACAGAAATAGGCAGGTGCGATCATGCGCAGTATGACCGGCTTCGGGAAAAGTGAATTCCCTGCTCCGGACGGTTCGGTGTTCGCGGTGGAACTAAGTTCCGTCAACCGCAAACAGCTTGAGCTCAGGATCAATCTGCCCAATGAGTGCGCGGCGCTTGAGCCGCTGGCCCGGCGGGAGCTCGGCGCGGCAATCAGCCGCGGCGCGGTGAGCGTACGGGTCACCCGGAGCGCGGCCGACAACACGGCCAACACCCTCGCCGTCAATGATCGGCTGCTGGAGAGTTTCGCGGCCAAATGCGTCGAACTTCGCCGTAAATTCAATCTCACGCCTGACTTCGATGCGGCGGCACTGCTGGCGTTGCCGGGCGTGCTCAGTTCGAGCGGTTTTGATGCCGAAGAACCGGAAATCGCCGCCGCTTTTGCGAGGGCGCTGGCCGACGCCATTGCCGCCTTTGGCGCGATGCGCGAGGCCGAGGGCGAAGCGCTGAAGCTGGATCTTGCCGCCCGGCTGGAAGCATTGCGGCGGACGGTGGATTTGATCCGCCCCGCCGCCGCATCGATCACCGCCTCGATCCGGCAGCGTTTGCTCGACAGACTCGCGGCGGAAAACCTCGGCGCGGATCCTTCGGATGAAAGGTTCCAGCGCGAACTGCTCTTTTATGCCGACCGTTCCGATGTCAGCGAGGAACTGACCCGGCTTGACAGTCACTTCGCCCAATTTACCGGTTTTCTCGGCAAAGACGGCGAGCCGGTCGGCCGCAGCCTCGATTTTCTGGTTCAGGAGATGTTCCGCGAAATCACCACCCTCGGCAACAAAGCCGGGAGTTCGGCGATCTCGCCGCATATCATCTTTTTCAAAGCGGAACTCGAAAAAATTCGCGAGCAAATTCAAAATGTGGAGTAAATCCCGATGACCAATCAGTGCACCCCGGAACCGGAAATTTTTTCCGACGCGGAGCGCCGGGAGCTTTTGCATAGTTACCTTGCAAGTTACGCCGACGGCACCGCGACCAATGTGACCGAGGACCGCAATCTGCCTGGCAGGCTGGAGGTCCGTTCGATCACCGACCAGTTGCTTGAGCTGATTTTCCCCGGCTTCGACGGGCTGCCTTGTTCGCGCGAAAACCTCCGGCACGACACCGAGTCCCGGCTCAAAGAACTTGAACATCTGCTCTACAATCAAGTCTCGCGGGCGATCCGTTTCATCTGCGAGAGCAAGACCTGCGGCAGTTGCAACGCGGTTGAACGCAGCGTCAAAGCGGTCCGCACTTTGCTTGCGGCGATTCCGGAGATCCACGCCGCGATGAAGCTTGACGTCGCCGCCGCTTATGCGGGCGACCCGGCGGCGAGTTCTTCCGACGAGATCATCCTGTCGTATCCGTGCATCAAGGCGATCGCAATCCAGCGCCTCGCCCATGTCCTTTACCGCCAAAAAACTCCGTTGATCCCGCGAATGATGACCGAATACGCCCATTCTGAAACCGGCATCGACATCCATCCCGGGGCTTCGCTCGGGCGCGGCGTCTTCATCGACCACGGCACCGGGGTGGTGATCGGGGAGACCGCGGAAATCGGCGACAACGTGCGCATCTACCAGGGAGTCACACTCGGCGCGCTGTCGTTCCCCAAAGACTCCTGCGGAATGCTGATCAAGGGGCGCAAACGCCACCCCTCGGTCGGCAGCAACGTCACCATCTACGCCGGAGCGACGGTGCTCGGCGACATTCACATTGGCGAAAACTGCGTGATCGGCGGCAACGTTTGGCTGACCGAGGACCTCGCTCCCGGCACCAAGATCATCGCCCGGCCCCCGGATCACCAGGTCAAACCGGCGCGCTGACGATGGACCGGGAACTTGCCGCCAATTATCGCCGGGTAAAAGAGGCGGTGGCCGCCGCCTCGACGGCGGCTTCGCGCCGTCCCGATGAAGTCCGCCTGCTTGCGGTGAGCAAAACCTTTCCCGCCGCCGATATCGCCGAATTGTACGCGCTCGGCTGCCGCGCCTTTGGCGAAAGCCGGGTGCCGGAGCTGGAGGCCAAAGCCGCCGCCCTGCCCGCCGACATCGAGTGGCACCTGATCGGGCAATTGCAGTCCAACAAAGTCCGCCGGGCGGTCAAAGTCGCGGCGGTAATCCACTCGGTGGACTCGGTGTCATTGCTTGAGCGGATCGACCGGATCGCCGGCGAAGAAGGAAAGCAACCGGCAATCCTCCTCGAAGTCAATATTTCCGGCGAAGCGAGCAAGAGCGGGCTGCCGCCCGAAGAACTCGAAAGTGCCGCCCGCTTCGCCGCCGCGCTTGACCATCTGGAGTTCAGGGGTCTGATGACCATCGCCCCTGCCGACGCCGACGAGGGGGAACTGCACCGGATTTTCGGCGAACTCCGGCGCCGCCGGGACGAACTGTCCCGGTCGCTCGGGATCGAACTGCCCGAACTCTCGATGGGGATGAGCGGCGATTACGCGATCGCGATCGCCGAGGGAGCGACGCTGGTGCGGATCGGCAGCTCGATTTTCGGCCGCCGCTGACCGGCTATTTTTCGCTCTTGATTTTGAGGTTGAAGAGATCGGCGTAGAATTCGATCATGTCGAAGTGGTGCCCCCGGGCATTGATGGTGCCGTTTTCACAGACAAAGGTGGCGGCTTCGCCGAAGACATGGGCGTCGAGCCGGGATTTGCCGATCGCCGCCATGCTGCGGCTCTCGCCGAAAATCGCGACAAAACTCTGCGGCGCGACTTCAACGACCCGGAGCGTTTCCTGCCGGCGGCGATCCTGTATCAGGAAAAAAGCGGGCAAAATCAACGACTCTCCGGCCTTGAGACCGCCGCTCAGGCTGAAGCTCAAACGGTCTTTTGCAAGCTTGGATTGAACGGCTTTCGGCGCTTGTATGGCGAGCAACGCCGGATTGCCGCGGACCATGGCCGCCGCTTCGACGCCGTTCCCCCGGCAGGTCAGGTCGCCATTGATGAACCACTCCTGAGAAAGTACGTATTCGCCGTCTTGTTTGGCAATCAGCTGATCCGCCACCCAGAAGCCGTTGTGGTCGTCCCAGAGGACATGCCGGATGAGGTCATACCCCGGACGACTGGCCATGACGCCGGTCATCGCCACTTTGCCGTCGCCGGTATTGGAGGAGTAGACCATCCGGCTGGCTTCGCCAAGGGCGCTGCCGTTGACCCGGACGACGCTGTTTTTCGCCAGCCAGGAGCACGCGGGGGTTGCATAAGCGGCAATCGCCATGCCCTCGACCGTCAGCGACTCGCGTTCGGACTTGAATTGATGTGCGAGCGGGGCGGAACAGCCGAAAAGCAGTCCGGATGCGCATAAAAAAAGAATAGTCCGCAGCATTATTTATCTCCCTTTGCAGTTACTTCATACACGCCTGCCGGCAAGGTGGCGAAAAGTGTGTTTTTCCGTTTTTCGACCTCAAACGTCGTGCCGTTGAGTTGCCACTTGCCGACTTCGAGCCCGGTGAAGAGCACTTTGCCCTGGCGGGTTTGTTCAAAGCGGAACGAGCGGTCAAGCTGCCGGCTCCCGGCCGGGAAAACCACCGTGTAATTGCCGCAGCGGCTCCAGATCACATCGGCATTTGCCCCGGTTTCGACCACTTTGGGCTTGGCTTCGCCGTCAACCATTTGGAGGCAGGCGAGAAAACGGTCGTTGACGGCGGCTTTTTTGGGAGAAAACATCACCTGGAAACCATTGAGTTTCTCATCGCGCGGATTGGGATGGGTCTTGCCGAACACCCAGTTTCCGGTCTTGATTTCCATCGTCCGGTCTTCGGGTTTCGGAAGCAGCATGTCGATATAAATCGATCCTTTGCGGCCCTCCTGAATGTTGCGGGAGATGACCGTATCGCCGCTTGTTTCCGGCTGTTTGACAAGATTGACCTGCCAGTATTTCCGGAATCCGGGATCGCTGACGGAGGCGTCGTCAGAGATAAAAATCAGGGCCGGAATATCCTTGTCGCCGGTGGTCAAAAAGACGAAACGCCGGACATAATCAGTGACTTTGTCGCTGTAGGCGCCCTGGAGGTTGACCGCAAAATAATTGTATTCGCTGCGGAACGGGTCCGGCCCGAAACTGCATGAAATCACTTTGCCGTGATTGAATTGCCGGTACTGCTGCAAATTCTCCGGATTCTGCGGATAAACCTGATTGAGCCGGATGCCGCCGTCATTGGCGGCGTTGCGGTAAAAACGCTCCGCCGGATCAAAAAACAGCATCATGCTGTGGGCGATCGAGCGCTTGGCAAAATTGAAGTCGTAATCCGTTCCGTAGTACCGATAATACCCCAAATCCCCGATCTGATAGCCCCGGAAATAAATCTGAAACGCACCGGCGTCGGCATGCTGGTGATTGCCGAAGTGATAGCCGCCGCCTTTGATCTCGGCCATCACCGCCGGGGATTCCGGCCCCAGCTCCCAGCTGCTGCGGCAGACCATGCCGCCGAGGACATCGCCGGTGTCGAAAGTCAGCGGCATCGTGTCGGTCCGGTTGTCCGGAACCAGGGCGGGATCGTTGAGCAGCAAAAAAAGCAGCGCCTCCTTGTTCCGCCCCTTGTTCTGCCGGAAAAAATCC
>JBFWIO010000040.1:0-13275 GCA_050255955.1 Victivallaceae bacterium | reverse complement strand
GACCGGCTCGATACCCCGAGGCCGACGGTCGGCCGCCAAAGGGCTCCGCGCCCTTTGGAATCCGCGCCAGGGCCGGGGGGCCCAGGACCCCTGCTCGGCGGAGGAACCGCCTCGCGATCCGGGGCAGCTTACGCGCCCCGAACTACGAATCGTACCGCCCCCTCCCGATCCGAGAGAGCGACAGCGACCGGCTCGGAGTCCCGAGGCCGACGGTCGGCCGCCGCCGCGCAAACAAAACGCCCGCCGATGTTTCCACCGGCGGGCGCCTCTCATTCGCAGGGAAACCCCCGCTCGCAATTACTTGTCAAAGGCATGTCCGGCCGAGCCGAGCACTTCCTTGTTCTTGCGAACATACAATTCCTTGAGCGCGGTACGGGCCGGGCCAAGATACTTGCGGGGATCAAATTCGCCCGGCTTCTCATTGAAAACCTTGCGGATCGCCGCGGTCATCGCCAGACGGCCGTCGGAGTCGATGTTGATCTTGCAAACCGCCGACTTCGCCGCCAACCGCAACTGGTCTTCGCCAATGCCGATCGCATCCTTGAGCTTGCCGCCGTTTTCGTTGATGATCTTAACCAGTTCCGGCGGAACACTCGATGAACCATGCAACACAATCGGGAAACCCGGAATGCGCTTTTCGATCTCGGCGAGAATGTCGAGACGGATCTTGGGATCATCACCCGGCTTGAACTTGAACGCGCCGTGCGAAGTACCGATCGCAATCGCCAGACTGTCAACCCCGGTGCGCTTGACGAAATCAACCACTTCGTCCGGCTGGGTGTAGGTGTGATGCTCGGCCTTGACGTCGTCTTCAACCCCGGCCAGCACGCCGAGCTCACCTTCGACGGTGACGTCGTGGGCATGGGCGTATTCAACCACTTTCTTGGTCAACGCAATGTTGTCTTCGTAGGAAAGATGCGAACCGTCGATCATCACCGAGCTGAAACCGAAGTCAATGCAGCTCTTGCAGGTTTCAAAGTCCGGACCATGGTCAAGGTGAAGGACGATCGGGATCAGCTTGCCGTTGTTGATTTCCTTGGCATACTCGACCGCGCCCTGCGCCATGTAACGCAACAGAGTCTGGTTGGCGTAATCGCGCGCACCCTTTGAAACCTGAAGAATCAGCGGGGATTCGGTTTCGACGCAGGCCTGGATGATCGCCTGGAGCTGTTCCATATTGTTGAAGTTATACGCCGGGATGGCGTAGCCGCCCTTGATCGCCTTGGCAAACAACGCTTTGGTGTTGACCAAGCCGAGATCCTTGTAGTTGACCATGATATACTCCTTGGGGTTGGGTTGTATCCGTCAAGCATCAATTTACCGCCGGAATGCCAAAAAATCAAGCCGGACACCATTGAAATTCGGCAAAATCGGATGTAAAGTAATGAAAATCACATCCGGCAAAGGAGAAGGAGTTCACCATGCTGATCGACATGCCGCTCGCCGAGCTCAAGAAGTATCAGGGCCGCAATCCCAAACCCGCCGATTTCGATGCTTTCTGGACCGCCGCATTGACCGAACTCGACAAGATCGATCCCCAGCTCGAACTCCGTCCCGCCGCCTTTCAGACCGATTTCGCCGAGTGCTTCGACGCCTATTTCACCGGTGCCGGCGGCGCAAGGGTCTACGCCAAAGTAATGCGCCCGCGCCGCCCCGCCGACCGCAAAGGCCCGGCGGTGGTTCAGTTCCACGGCTACTCCGGCAACTCCGGCGAATGGTGCGACAAGCTCGGCTATGTCGCCGCCGGCTTCACTTTTGCCGCGCTCGACTGCCGCGGTCAGGGCGGCAAATCCGAAGACAATATGCCGATTCGCGGCACCACCCTCAACGGGCACATCATCCGCGGACTGGAGGATAAACCCGAGAAACTTCTTTTCCGCAACATCTATCTCGACTGCGCCGAACTGACCCGACTGGTGATGGCGATGCCCGGCGTCGATCCCGGACGGGTCGGCATCTACGGCGGCTCGCAGGGCGGCGGTCTGACCCTCGCCTGCGCCTCGCTGGTGCCGGAGATCAACCGTGCGGCGCCGATTTACCCGTTTCTCTGCGACTACCGCCGGGTGTGGGAGATGGATCTGGCCAAGGACGCGTATCAGGAATTGAAAAACTTCTTCCGCTGGCACGATCCGCTGCATCAGCGCGAAGAGGAAATTTTCTGCAAACTCGGCTATATCGACAACCAGTTCCTCGCGCCTCGGATTCGCGGCCGGGTGCTGATGTTCACCGGGATGATGGACACCATCTGCCCGCCCTCGACCCAGTTCGCGGCGTACAACAAAATCACCGCGCCCAAAGAAATGGTGATTTACCCCGACTTCGGCCACGAAAATCTGCCCGGCTGCCACGACCGGATCATGCAGTACATGCTGGAGATGCTCAACTGAACGTGAAACAACAAGACGATCAATGTGAAAAAACACCCAGACCGCAGGCCGGGCGGGGCACCCGCAACGAAATCAACCGGATGGTCGGCGGGTACAAGAAATTCCGCGAAACTTATTTCGGGAGTGAATCCGAGCTTTTCCGGAAGTTGAAGGGCGGCCAGACGCCGAAAACGCTGGTGATCGCCTGTTCCGATTCGCGAGTCGATCCGGCGTTGCTGACCGGGAGCAAGCCGGGTGATATTTTCGTCATCCGCAACGTGGCGAGCCTGGTGCCGCCGTACGAGCCGGACACCGCGCACCACGGGGTCAGCGCGGCGCTGGAGTACGCGGTGAAGATTCTCAAAGTGCGCAATATCATTATTCTCGGGCATTCCCAATGCGGCGGCATCCGGGAGTTGATGTGCTGCGAAAACTATCATCACACGGAGTTCATCGGCACCTGGCTTGAGATTGCGGCGACGGTCCGCGAGGATGTGCGGAGCCGGCTTGGCCATTTACCGTTGCGGCAGCAGATCCGGGCCTGCGAGGAAGCGGCATTGCTGCTGGGAATTGAGAATCTGCAAACTTTCCCCTGGGTGCGCGAGCGTGTCGAAGCAGGTACGCTCGCGCTCCACGCCTGGTATTTCCACATTGGCCGCGGCCACCTCTTTCACTACGACCCCGCCAAAGGCGCCTTCGCCGCCTTCAAGTAAAAGCTTTTTCTGATATAGGGGAAATTTCATACCGGAACGATGGAATGATACCCATTTTGTCAAATTGAATCAATTGCAACGGATTCATGAAAAAAAATAATCTTCCCATCCTCTACTACTACGTAAAGTCCATAAGTCTTTGTTCCGATTGGAAAGAACCAAAATTCATGTTCATCTCCTCCATAAAATCGGTATAGTGTTTGTGTTGGAGATAGTTTTCTTCCGCTTAATCTCTCAAAGATGTCGATACCGCTATCATAACCTATTTTGTCTAATACTGTATTTTTATTTTTCAGATAATTGTTTAAATCCTCAACGTTTCCACCCAAGAATTTGTATTCCGGCCATGTTTGCAAACAATGAAATAGACCAAATTTATACATGCCAAACAAAATTACTATAGAAAAAATAATAATTGTGATAAGATAACCAGTTTTGATTTTCATATTCGATTTTCACTATTTTGCTGTAATACTCTGTCTTAAATGTTATTATTATTGGCTCTGAGCTGCAAAATCTTTGGGTGAAAATAAACTTGCCAAATTTTTCGGTAAACTTACAGTTTGAGCAACGAATAGCCGCTGGGGTCGTCGAGGGGGACCGAGTTGTCGGTTTCGAGGGGGCGGTTGTTGATGGCTTCGACCAGTTTCACGCTCCAGCGGTTGATGATTTCGCGGACGTTGGCGTAGGTCGAGGTGTATTTGTTGGCGTCAAAGAGCGCTGAATCTTCGCTGCCGCTCAGGGTGAAGACGATGAGTTCGCGGCCGGTTTGCGAGTCGAGGATTTTGCCCTCGATTGCGATGTAGGCGCAGAGCGGCGAATGGGTTTCGGTCGAAATCATCGACTTGACCGGGATCAGACAGAGGCTGATCGGCTTGAAAATCGCCATGCCCACCGTGCTGCCGGCTTCGAGCAGCGGCTTGTTCGCCACCACTTTGACGATCGCGAGTTCGAGGATCACCGTATCCGGGCCCGGTTTGTCGGCGAGTTTCATCCGGCACTTGTCGTCCTGGATGGCGGCGGAGAAAGTTTTCTTCATGTAGGCCGCCAGCTCTTTGAGGTCGTTGTCCTCTTCGCCGATGATCGCCCGGCCGCCGTTGTGCTCCATCCAGGACTTGTCGAGCTGGAGGTCGGTCCGGACGTCCTTGATGATGATCTTGTTGTAATGCGCCATCGATACCGAGGGATCTTTCCATATCCGCTTGACCGGCACCCGGTCGTCCGGCTTCATCCGGGCGGCGTCCTCGATGAAGACGGTTTTCTGATCTTCCTTGACCGCGCACGACACCAGCAGCGCCAGCAGCGCCGCCGTTCCGAATCCGAAGAGCAATTTTCTCACGCTGAACCCCCTTTGGTGTGATTTCGACTTGGTCAATATAGTAGCGGCGGTTCGCCGAAAATCAAGCTTGGTGCGTTATTTCCGGCGGAATTTCTCCGGGGACACCCCGTAGCGGCGGCGGAAGAGGCGGCAAAGGTAGTTGGAACTGCTGAAACCGGTCTGGCGGGCGATGGTTTTGACGCTCAGGGTCGGGATCGCCAGCATCCGCCGCGCCTGTTCCAGCCGCAATGCGGCAAGGTAAGCCGCCGGCGTGGCGCCGAGATATTGCTCGAAGAGACGGCAGAGCGTCCGCACGCTGATCGCGAAGTCTTCGGCCACGCTTTCACGGGTCAACCCGGGATCGGCGAAGTGGATGTCGAGGTGGTCGAGAATCCGGCGCAGCAACTCCGGGCGGGGATCGGCGGCGCGCTGGCTCCGGAGTTCATGCAAAAGCGAGACGTAGAGCCCGGCCAGTTTCGCCGCCGACTGCTCGCCGGTCATTTCGGCTTTGATCGCGTCGAACCACGCTTCGATCCGGCCGAGGTCAGTCAGCTTGAGGTTCAACTCCTCGGAGCCGAACATTTCGCGCATCAGGAGTTTGAAGAAAGAATTGCGGTGCACCATCAGCACCTTGCGCCGGAGCGGCGTGTCACCGGTCACGTACGCGGAGTCGTAGGCGCGGGGCAGTACCAGCAAGGAACCCGGCGTACAGCTGATCCGCTCCGCTCCGATCATCGCTTCGCCGCAACCCTCCAGCACCAGGTGGTGGATCACGTATTCGCCGCCGCCCGCGCCGACCCGCGCCCCGGGAAGCCAGCAGGAATCCAAATAGCAATACAGCGCCAGTTGCGAGGCCGGTGAATGGATCGGGTCGCGCATGAAAATGAAATCCTCGGACCAGAATTCGGTTTTCGGCACGGCATTTTCCTTTTGCTACGGTTTGGCATAAATGTGCTATGGTAAAATATTGCATTATCTGAAAATTGCCATATAATATTGGAGGAAAGAGGCATTTTTTTACCAAAAAGGAGGAAGTTATGAAACCGGTTCGGCTGGGTGTGGTCGGCCTCGGCGGCCGCGGCCGCGCGATGTTCGCGCTGGCCTGTGAAAATTTTCCCGGCGTGGTTGCCGCCGCGGTCTGCGATCTCAACGAGGCGCTCTGGAGTCAGGGCGCGGCGGGCGAACTGCCGTTCCGCCGGCGCTTTCCGGACGCGGTTTATTACCGCGACTTTGACGCCATGCTGAGGGAGGCGAAGCTCGACGCGCTGCTGGTCGAGACCCCGGCGCCGGTGCATGCGCAATTCTGCGCCGCCGGACTTGAGTGCGGTCTTCACGTGATGTCCGACATTCCCCTGGTGCGCTCGTATCAGGAAGCCGAAATGCTCTGGGCCGCCGGGCGGCGGAGCCGGAGCGTATTTATGACCGGGGCCAATCCCAACGAATGGGGTTTCGTTGAAACGCTGGCCGATTGCCATCGCCGCGGTTTGCTCGGAAAAGTGGTCTACCTCGAAGCCGAATACCTCCACGACGTGCGCTCACTCTGGGAAGTCACCCCGTGGCGCAAAACGATGATGCCGATCACCTACTGCACCCATTCGCTGGGGCCGTTGTTGCGGGTTCTCGACGAGGAGCTGCGCACGGTTTCATGTTTCGATACCGGTGCGAAAGTGGTCGGCGGCGAGGATCAGCACGACTTGATGAGCGCCCACTTTCAAACGCCGGGCGGGACGGTCTGCCGCTTCACCGCGTCCTTTATCAACGCTTTCAAAGGCGGCTGCCACTCCTATCGGGTGCTCGGCACCAAGGGCTGTTTCGAACGGCTGAGCGAGCGCGGCGAATTTCCCGCCCGCACCCTTTTGAGCTCAAGCGAAGTTCCCGGCATGACGCAGCCGGTGAGTTTGCCGGTCGGGCTTGAGCGAGAAGACTTGCCGGAAGCCGCCGGGGCCGGGCACGGCGGGGCGGATTACGCGCTTTTTAAGCGTTTTTTCGCTGCTGTTCGCGACGGGAATCCGGCGGCGGCGATCACTTTGCGCGAAGGTCTCCGGATGAGCCTGCCCGGCATTTTCGCCGCCGAATCCGCCCGGCGCGGCGGCGAAGTCGTCGCCATCCGTTATCCCTGGGACGGCGAAGCATCGGAATAATCCAGAACCGGAGGAAGATATGATGAAAAGTCACCGGATGGGCGAACTCACGGTTCGCGAACTTGAGACGTATCTCAAAGGCAATCAGACTGTGATCCTGCCCTACGGCGTGGTCGAGCAGCACGGTTATCACCTGCCGCTCGACACCGACATCCGCAATGCCGCGGTGCTCGGTGACAAGCTCGCCGAAGCGCTCGACTGCGTGGTCGCGCCGACGTTGAACTACTGCTTCTCCGGCGGGATGCTGACCGGGACGGTCAACGTCAAACCCAATACCTTCGCCAATCTGGTCGGCGAGATCATCGAATCGCTGGCGCAGCAGGGGTTCCGGAACATCATCGTGCTCCCCGGCCACGGCGGCAGCGAGAGTCTCTTTCACCTCAAGGAGAGCCTCCGGATTTTGAAGTGGCTCAATCCGGCGCTGGCCGAGGTCATGATCATGCTGGTTCCGCCGTGGAACTTCATGCCCAAGTGGGTCGAGGCGTTCAAGGATCGCGACTACCACGCCGGGATGGTCGAGACTTCGCTCCTCCTCGCCTGGTGCCCGGAAGTGGTTCGTTCCGAAATTGTGCTCGATGAGATCGAAGTTGCCGAGCGGCTGAGGCTCGATCCCGACAGCTATCAGGAGCGACGGGCCTTTACCCGCTCGACCGACGAAATCCCCCACACCCGCCAGCGCGCCGACGTCAAAGTCGGGGTGATGGGCCACCCCGGCCGGGCCAGCGCCGAACTCGGGCACGAACTCACCGCGCAATTCGCCGCCAACGCCGGGCGCGAGCTCGGCGCCTTGCTTCGCGAGACGGCGGAGAAGCGCCTCAGCGGCGAACGCATTGAACTTGCCGCGATCGAAGAAATGCGCCTTTTGAATTTATAAGGGAGAGATGGACATGAGCGAAGTCAAGAAGTCGGGCGGGGATTTCCGGTATGCGGTCGGTGACGCCAAAGTGCCGTGGCACGCGGTCGGCGAGACCTTTCACGCCGGCGATGTTCTCGAACTGGTGAAGTTTCTGCTGCCGGGCGAGGGCGCGAGTTACGATGCCGCCGCCGCCCGGTTGGCGGTTGAGGTCAACGCGCTGGCGGCGGCGGGAGGATGCGCCACCAAGCTTACGCTGGGGCGAAAAGTCGAAGAGGCCGAGGCGGCGTGCAAAGCGTATTTCGGCAGCCCTTACGCCGCCTTGCTAACCAACTGGACGGCGGGGATGGAGATCGGCTACAAACTTGCCGGCTTGAAGACGGGGGATGAGGTGATCATGCCCGCGGTGACCTTCATCGCCACCATGGCCTATCCCCTGTCGATCGGGGCCAAAGTCGTCTTCGCCGATGTCGATCCCGAGACCATCAACCTCGACCCCGCCGACGTGGCGCGCAAGATCACGCCGCGCACCCGGATGATCGTCCCGGTTCACCTCGGCGGTTATCCGGTCGAGATGGAGCCGTTGATGGAACTTGCACGCAAGCACGGCTTGCTGGTGATGGAGGATGCCGCCCACGGCATGGGAGGCGCGTATCATGGCCGCAAGCTCGGCGCGATCGGCGACTTCGGCGGTTTTTCGCTCCACGAGGTCAAGAACATCAACTCCTTCGGCGAAGGCGGGGTGCTCCTCACCAATCGCCCCGAATGCGGCGAACAATTCGCCAAAGCGCGTTTCCTCGGGCTCGACTTCAGCCGCAAAATCAAGGACTGGCTGTACGATATTTCGCCCTTGACCGCGCTCGACGGTTCGCTTCAAATCGCCGGGAACCATTCGGCGACCGAGCTCACCGCGCTGGGGCTGCTGCTCCAGCTCCGCCGCCTTGACCAAATCATCGCGACCCGCCGCCATGCCGCCGGGTATATGAATGACGTCCTGGGCCGCGAGCCGGGCATCCTGGTCGAGAAGCCGGACACCGCCGAGACCTTCGGCACCCATCATCTCTATCTCCTCCGGGTCGATCCCGCCGTGGTCGGTGGCGACATCCGGCAGCTCGCCGCCAAGCTCAAGGCGAAGGGCCTTACCAACATCACCCACTTCGGCCCGATGTACCGCTTCAAGGTGATGAAAGACCTCGGCTACGACGAGGAGTCGATCGCCGCCACCTGTCCGGTGACCGAACGGATGTTCTACCGCGAATACACCCACTTGCCGCTCTATCCCCTGAGCGCGGAAGAGCTCAAATACCAGGCCGAGGCAGTCGTCGCCGCGGTCCGCGAGCTCAAGGCCGGGAAGCGGTGATCAATCTTCCGGGCGGCTTCAAGTCATTTTGAAGTCGCCCGCTTCGTCAGATCGAACTCCGGTGGGGACTTGCCGAATTCTTTTCCGATGTTATATTGATGCAAAGACCTGAAAATTGGAAGAAAACCATCATGATTACCATTCGCAAAGAAAGTCCCGCCGAATATCACTATGTCGAAAACCTCGTCCGCGATGCTTTCTGGGACGTCTACCGCCCCGGGTGCGACGAGCATTTTTTGACCAACCGGCTGCGGCAACACCCGGCTTTTCTCGCCGAACTGAGCTTCGTTGCCGAACTTCACGGCAAGATTCGCGGCTGCGTCTATTTCGCCCGCGCCGCCATCCGCCGGGCCGACGGGAGCACGCTCGAAGTCGCCACCTTTGGCCCGCTCGCGGTGTCGCCGGATTTTCAGCGTCACGGCATCGGCAGCGCACTCCTCGAATACACGCTGCCGATGGCCCGGATGGCCGGATTCCCGGCGGTGGTGATCTACGGCAATCCGGCCTACTACGCCCGTTTCGGCTTCGAGCCGGGCGAGAAGTACGGCGTGGCCGCGCCCGACGGCGAGTTCTGCCCGGCGCTGCTGACGCTGGCGCTTGAGGAGAACCGCGACCTTGCCGGCCGCTTCGAGGAGGGCGAAGCCTACCGGATCGAGCGCGAAGCGGTAGCCGCCTTTGACAAAAGCTTCCCTCGCCGCGCCAAACACGTGCTGCCGGGGCAGATTTTTCCGGCGTAAGCAGGCGGCAGTTCCCGGGGAATCCAGCCGCCGGCCGGGCCCTTACGGGCCGCGGATGAGGCAAAAATGGCTGATATTCCGAAAAAAACGTTGAAAAATAACCGAAACATGGTATAGTAAAGCGTTTCATCATTATTTTTCGACCACACGCATCAACCAATGAGGAGCGTAAAATGAAGATTCTTCACGACAAGGACGCCGATCTCAGCGTTCTCTCCGGCAAAACCATTGCCGTCATGGGCTACGGCGCCCAGGGCCGCGCCCAGGCGCTTTGCATGCGCGATTCCGGCTTGAACGTCGTCATCGGGATCCGCCCCGGCAAGTCCGAAGTCGCCGCCAAACAGGACGGCTTCCGCACCATGTCGATCACCGAAGCCGCCAAAATCGCCGACGTGATTCACCTGTTGCTCCCCGACGAAAACCACGGGCCGGTCTACAAGGCTGAAATCCAGCCCGTCCTGACCCCCGGCAAGACCCTCAGCTGTTCGCACGGCTTCGCTTACGTTTTCGGCGAAATCGTGCCTCCGGCCGACGTCAACGTGATCATGGTCGCCCCCAAGAGCCCCGGCACCGAAGAGCGCAAGCGCTTCGTCGAAGGCTTCGGCGTCCCCGGCCTGATCGCCGTCCGCCAGAACTTCACCGGCAACGCCCGTGAAATCGCCCTCGCCATCGCCAAGGCCGAAGGCCTCACCCGCGCCGGCGTCCTCGAGTGCTCGATGGAGCAGGAAACCTACGAAGACCTCTTCGGCGAACAGAACGTCCTCTGCGGCGGTATCGTCGATCTGATGAAATACGGTTTCGAAGTCCTGATCGAAGCCGGCTATCCGCCGGAAATGGCTTACTTCGAGTGCGTCCACGAAGCCAAACTGATCGTGGACCTGATCTACGAAGGCGGCATCCAGAAGATGAACGAAGTCATCTCCAACACCGCCGAATGGGGCGAATACTACAATGGCCCCTTCATCCTCCCGGCCGACGTCAAGACCCGGATGAAAGAATCGCTCCGCCGCATCGAGTCCGGCGAATTCGCCAAAAACTGGATCGCCGAAGCCCGCAACGGCGCCCCGGTGCTCAAGGCCAAACGCGGAGCCCTCGGCGCGCATCCGGTCGAAATCATCGGCCGCGAAATCCGCAGCCTCTTCGAAAAGAAATAATTCTTTTTCGATCTTCCAAAGAGAAAGCCCTTATCCGGCTTTCTCTTTTTTTTTGCCCGAAAAACCGCGAAGCAGATTGTTTTTTGAAGCGATTCGTGTTATTTTAGGGTAATTTGCCACTAATACGGAGGTTGAGCAATGAGTTTGCAAGCATGGCTGTGGTCAGCGGCCGCCTTTTCGGCGCTGACCCTCGGGGCGGAAGTGCCGGAACTGACCAAACTGGCGCCGGACGCGAAAGACTACCAGCTGATCGCCAAATTGAATCCCCTGACCTGGAATCAGCAGGGGTACGAAGTTGACAACACAATGCGCGTCGCAGGCGACCTCAAGCGGGTCGGCTATCTCCTTAAACTCACCGCCAAAGACGGCAAGGAATCGTGGGTTTTCACCTCGATGGACACCTTTGCCAAGACCCCCGCCGAGGTCGCCGTCCCGGCCGAGGGCGGCAAGCCCTTGCAGCTCTTTGTCAACAACCTCGAAGTCGCCGGCAATGTCGATGGCCTTGAAAAAGGCAAATTTGAACGCGGCAACCTCGAATTCTGGGCCACCAACTACGGCCCCGCCAACGATCCTAAAATCCCCGGCGCTTCCGACAAGAGTTTCGACTTCGGCGACAAGATCACTCCAAGCGGCAACTACGGCTCGATGCAGGTGCACAACTTCGCCAAAAGCCAGACCGTTTTTGCCTTCAACAAATTCACCGGCGGCACCGGCTGTGACCTCGGCATCGGCAACAACCCCGCCGCCGCGACCGATCCCAAGCAGAATCCCGACTGGACTTTCAGCTCCAGCGGCAGCCTTTATGCCAAAGCCGAGCTCTATGTGGTCGGCACTTTTGACAACTACCAGCTCAAGGCCTTCACCGGGCTCGACGTTCAGAAGGTGTCGCTGGCCGGCGTGACCGACAAGGACCCGGTGAGCTACAAACCCGGCGAAGAGATGGTTTTCACCATCACCCCCGATCTTCAGAACCAGCAACCCTCGCTCGACGGTTATGTGATCAACTGGACCCGGACCGGCGACGACGGCAAGACCGTCTCCGGCAAGTCGCCGCTGGCGGCGGGACCTTTCACGGTCAAAACCAGCCTCGACCGCCCCGGCTTCGTCCGGGTGCTGGCGACGCTCAGCGATCCCGCCGGGCGCGAATTGCGCAAGACTTATCCCAACAAAAAAGTTGACAAAATCTTCTTTGACGGCGGCGCCGGGGTCGAGCCCGAGAAGCTCGCCGGAATCGCCGAACCCGAGGACTTCGACGCTTTTTGGGCCAAACAGAAAGCCAAGCTCGCCACCGTGCCGCTGAAGCCCGAAATGAAGAAAATCGAGAGCAAGCTTGCCAACTCCGACGTCTACGAAGTCACCATTCCGTGTCCCGGCCCGCGTCCGGTGACAGGTTATCTTGTGGTGCCCGCCGGGGCCGCCGGCAAGTCGCTTCCCGCCAAGGCCATGTATCAGGGCTACGGCGTCTACAAACAGGCCCCGCCGACCTGGACCGATCCCAAAGCGATCACCTTTCACGTCAACGCCCACGGCTTCGAACTCAATCAGAACGACCGTTACTACACCGACTATGCCGAATCGATCAAGTCGAACGGCCAACAGTATGCCTTTGACCCCAAGCAGAATGAAAATCCGGAAACCGCCTATTTCAACGGTATGGCGCTCCGGGTGCTGCGTTCGCTGGAATTCCTGAAGAGCCTGCCGCAGTGGAACGGCAAAGACCTCGTTGCTTCCGGCGGCAGTCAGGGCGGTTTGCAGACGGTCTGGGCGGCGGCGCTCGATCCCGACGTCACGCTGGCCCAGCCGGGCATCCCGTGGGGCTGCGACTACGCGGGCGGCACCGTGGGCCGGATGGGAGCCACGTGGCGGATTCCCTATGTTCGCGCGCTCGATTACTATGACTGCATCAACCATGCCAAACGGATCAAGTGTCCGGTGGAAATCACCCGGGCCGGGCTCGGCGACTACACCTGCCCCCCCTCCGGCGTGGCGATTCTCTACAACAACCTCAAGTCGCCCAAAAAGATCAATTACTATCAGGGCTCGACCCACGGCTTCATCCCGGACAAACCGCAGATCACGGTGCGTTCGGCGCAGTAAGCATTTCGCCGAAACGACCGGCGTTCCCCGCAGGGAGCGCCGGTTTTTTATTTCCCGATATTGCGGATGACGCCGTCGGAAGTGAGCTGATTGCGGAATGTCCCCGGATGGTTGTCGGGGAGGTCTTCGAGCAGGGGAAACGGCGGCTTTTCACTCAACTTGCGCCCCGCGCCGGAGTAGAGGTAGTCGGAGAAGCTGGTTGTGTCGGGACCGGTGCTCGGACATTGATAAATTTCCGGCGCGTATTCGGGGACGCTTTGCTTCAGCGTTTCGAGGTCTGGCGGCAGATAGTCGGAATTGTCGATGCCGTATTGGCAGAGCGCCAGATGGAGTTGCCGGAGATTGTCGGTGCAACCGATCCGCCGTATCCGCTCAAGGCTACCGCTTGCCGGGCAAAAGGAGAAAACCAGCCAGAGCACGGCGGCGACGGCAAAGAGGAGCGAGAAAATGCTTCTGCGATCCGACGCTTCCCGGTGACGAATGCGATTGACGCCGAAAGCGATCAAAGCGGCCAAACCGAAGAAGAAACCGGAGGT
>JBFWIO010000039.1:0-13285 GCA_050255955.1 Victivallaceae bacterium | reverse complement strand
CTATACGTCCTATCGGGGCCGAGCGCGCACGCCCCCCCACCTACGCGCCAGCGTGTCATCCACCGCTCCGCTCGCACCCCACGCCCATCAGCTCCGCGCGCGGGACTGTAGTTGCCCCGTCCGTGGTTGTCCGTAATCGTCCGTAGCCGTCCGTAGCGGGGTTACCGCGCACGGCTCCCCGCCTGCGCCCCAGCATGTCACCCCTCGCTCCGCTCGCCCTCCACGCGCCAGCGTGTCACCCCCACCACCAAAAAAAAACCGCCGTCCCGAATCAACGGGACGGCGGCCGGTATACCGCGGGGGTGGGTCAACGGTGACGCTGTTTGGCTTCACGGCGTTTGACTTCGCTCGGCTTTTCGTAGTGACGGCGGTTGCGCAATTCCTTGAGCGTGCCCTCTTTGTCAAGCTTCTTCTTCAAACGGCGCAGAGCGCGTTCGATCGCTTCACCTTTTTTGACGCGAACTTCGGTATCCATATTTTCACCCCCTTTATCCTTATTTGAGATTGAACTTTTTGATCGATGCGACGTCAGTCGGTGGCGAAACCGGCTTCGTCAACCAGTAATGATTTGAGTTTGGACAGCGCCTGATTCTGAATCTGGCGGACGCGTTCGCGGGTACGGCCGATCTGCTGACTGACCTCTTCGAGAGTCAGCGGACGGTTGCCGCGAAGCCCGAACCGCATTTCAAGAATTTTGCGCTCCCGCTCTTCGAGTTTCTCCAAAAGGTCCATCAACCGGTAGACCGACTCGACATCGCCCAGAATCTGATCCGGGGTCATCGCGTGGCGGTCGGGAATGATGTCCTGAAATTCACCTTCCTCGCCCTGCTGAATCGGATCGTGGAGCGAAAAAGTCCGCAAATCCGCCAGCCGCAAACCGGCGACGGTACGTTCGGAAAATTCAAGGTGCGAAGCGATTTCCGCATCGCTGGGATCACGCCCGAGCTCCTCGGTAAGCTTCATCCGCACCGATTTGATCTTGTTGATCTTGCCCGCCGACTGCACCGGAATACGGATGGTCCGGCTCTGGTTGGCCAGCGCCCGGCGCATCGACTGCTTGATCCACCACGCGGCGTAGGAGCTGAACTTCGCACCTTTGGCAGGGTCGAACTTCTCGACCGCACGCATCAGACCGATGTTGCCCTCGGAGATCAGATCGAGGAGCGGAAGCCCGAGTCCCTTGAAGTCGTGGGCGATCTTGACCACCAGACGCAAGTTCGCTTTGATCAGGGTCGAACGCGCTTCGTCGTGACGGTCGAGGTTGTCGCCGTGAATCGCTTCGGCGAGATCGGCCTCTTCTTTTTTGGTAACCAGTGATATCTGGGCGATTTCGGTCATGTAGACCTTCATCGTATCGTTTTTGGAACCGGAGGAGACTTTGGACTCCAGCGCGGTGCGCCGGGCCGAGTCTTTTTCCTTTTTGGTCCGGGGGTGCTGATCGATCGAGGCGGCGGCGCCGGTTTTCAACCGGACTTTGCCGTTGCGGGTAGTGGAAACCACCACCCGGACGCTGACGTTCTCTTCTGTCACTCCGACTTCAAAATCCGATTCCGGCTTTTCGGCGGGAACCGGAACGGCGGCCGGAGCCGGCTTCCTGGTCGAAACCTTGGCAACCTTTTTCGCCGCATGGTCTTCCGGGGGAGAAACTTCAAGTATTTCCGGCTTTTTCGCCACAGGTTTCTTCAAAACATCCCCTTCAGGCTTGACGGCTTTTTTGGCAGAAGCTTTTTTCGCCGGCTGAACCGCTTCAACCTTGGCCTCGGCCGCTTTCTTGACCGCCGGCTTCGCGGCTTCCGCGGCTTTCGCCGGAGAAGCGGTTTTGGCGGCGGCCTTCTTCGGGGCAGCTTTTACTTCAGGAGCAACGGAAGAAGACTTCGCCGGTTTTTTGGGCGCTTCGGCCGCAACGGCGTCTGAAACGGCTTTTTTCGCCGCTTTCTTCAACGGGGTTTCGACGACCGCGGGGGCCGCTTTCTTCTCCGCTTTCTTCGGCGGGGCGGCGACGACCGCGGGGGCCGCTTTCTTCTCCGCTTTTTTCGGGGAGGCGACGACGGGAACCGCCGGTTTTACCGCCTTTTTCGGAGCGACGACAACTTCCGCGGCGACGTCCTTGACGGGAACGCTTTTGCGGATGGTCTTTTTTGCTTTCGGCGCCGCCGGTTTTGCGGCCGGCGACGCTTTTTCCGGAGCCGGGGCGACCGGGGTCGCCTTGCCGCTACGGCTGGGTTCAGTTACAACGACTTTCGCTTGCGAAGCCGGTTTCTTCTTGTCGGCCATTGATTGCCACTCCAATGCGGTCGAAACTGTAATTTCGATGATTTTTTCCGTTCAGTCCGTGAAAAAATCAAAAATGCACGTACATTATTATCCGATAATCTATTTATTATAGCGCATCTCGGAAAAAATGCAAAAGCAATCCCGAAAAAATTGGCAAAAAAAAGTCCTCGCTTACCTGAAGACCGCCGATCCGCCGGCAAACGTTCTGGCCAACGTCGATCCGGAAGCCGCCGCGCCGCCGCTGTTGCGCGCGGCGCTCGCCGCCAAGTCGCGCCCGATGGCGGTATTGTGCGCCGATCTCGCCACCGCCGAAGAACTCTTCGTCGAGGCCGGCAACTTCAATCGCGAGCTCGGCCTCAATCTGCGGCTCCGCTTGCTGCCGGAAACGGTGCGGGGAAAACTCCTGGTCAGCGGCGGCGAAGTCGGCCGCGCCAGAGTCCTGCTGGAAACCTTGACCTCTCCCCCCGACCTGGTGATCGGCAGCGTCCACGCCGTACTGGCCGCCGCGCCGAAACCGGAAAAAACCCGGCAGGCGGAATTCACGATACGTCCCGGCGAACGCATTTCCCCCGGTCAACTGCTCCGGAAATTGGTCGAACTTGACTACGATGACGAACTTGAAGTCTCCATCCCGGGTGAATTTTCCCATCGGGGCGGGATCGTCGATATCTTTTCCCCGGCTCAGGAATTTCCCTGCCGGATCGAATTTTTCGGCGACGAAATCGATACCCTGCGCCGGTTTCAGGTCGATACCCAGTGCTCGACCGGAACAATCGAATCATACACCGTGATCGCGCCCCATCCCTCGTCCGACGCGGCGAGGGAAACCGGCGAGCGGTACGATTTCTTTGACTACCTCGATGAAAAGAATGCCTCGCTTGCCGCGCTTCATCCCCGGCACTGCCGCGAACATCTGGAGAAATACTCCGGCCCGGCCGCCACTGACCGCTTCGACGCTGTGACCGCCCGCTACGCCGCCGCCGGCCGTCTGGTCACCATGCTCGATCACGGCGAAACTTCCGACCGTCCCGCCGCGCCGCCCGGCTGTTTTCCGCCGCTCGCCCATCTTGCCGATCATCTGCCCGACGAGGCCCGTTTCGGAGCGATCGAGCTGATGCGCGAACTTCTGCTCAACCAGCTTCGGCAATGGGTTGAGCGCGGCTATCAGGTGATACTGACCGCGGCCAATCCCGAGAGCCGCGAAAGCCTCGAGAAATTCTGTCGCACTCACGGCCTCGATGCCGAAGCGGTCGAAATCGTCGAGGGGCGTTTCGCCAGCGGCGCATTTTTCCCGGATCAGAAATTAGTCCTGCTCAACGACCGCGAGCTCTTCACGGTCAACGCATTCTGCCGCAACGGCGCCGATCAGGACGAAGAACTGCCGGACCGGGAGCCGGCGGCGACAGAGCCGGAGTGGGGAGAAAACCGTTTGCTCGGCGAACTTGACGAAGGCGATTACGCCGTCCACCTCGCCCACGGCATCGCGATCTTCCGCGGCATCGTCGAAAGCACCGGGCGCGACGGCGTCCGGCGCGAGGCGATCAAGCTTGAATTCCGCGACGGCGCGCTGCTGCTGGTGCCGCTGAGCCAGGCCGGACTGGTCAGCCGCTACCTCGGCGCGCCGGGCAAGGTCAAGCTCCATGCCCTCGGCGCGTCGCGCTGGAGCAGTGAAAAGGCAAGCGCCGGGCGGGCGGTCCGCTCCTACGCCGCGGATATGCTCCGTTTTCAGGCGGTCCGCGAGGCTTCGCCGGGAATCGCATTCCCTCCGAATCCGTTGGAAATGCAGTTTTTTGAAGCTGCCTTTCCGTATCAGGAGACGCCCGACCAGCGCCGTTCGACCGACCAGATTACCGCCGACATGGAGCAACCCCGGCCGATGGATCGCCTGCTATGCGGCGACGTCGGTTACGGCAAAACTGAAATCGCGATGCGCGCCGCCTTCAAAGCGGTGGCGTCAGGCTATCAGGTGGCGGTGCTGGCTCCCACTACGGTGCTGGCGGAACAGCATTTCTACAGTTTCCGCGAACGCTTCGCCGAATATCCCTACGTGATCGAGCACCTGAGCCGCTTCCGCACCGCGTCGGAGCAAGCGAGCGTGATCGCCCGCTTGAAGTCGGGCGGCGTCGATATCGTCATCGGCACCCACCGGCTGTGCAACAAATCGATCGAGTTCGCCAACCTCGGACTGCTGGTGATCGACGAAGAACAGCGTTTCGGGGTCAAACACAAGGAGCAACTGCGGCGGCGGCGAACCGAACTTGACGTTCTCACCATGTCCGCAACCCCGATTCCGCGCACGCTCTACCTCGCGATGGCCGGGGCGCGCGACCTCAGCACCCTCCAGACCGCCCCGCGCCGGAGATTGCCGGTCAAAACCATTATCGCCCCCGAAGACCCCGTCGAAATCGCCAATGCGATCCGCGCCGAACGCGAACGCGGCGGCCAGATCTATTACCTCCACAACCGGGTGCGGACCATCGAGGGCTGCCGCGACAAGCTCGCGAAACTGTTGCCAGGCGTCCGTTTCGGCATCGCCCACGGGCAGATGGACGAGGACGAGCTGGCGCGTTCGATGCGCGGCTTCCTCGACGGGTCGATCGACTGTCTGGTTTGCAGCACGATCATCGAATCCGGGCTGGATATTCCCAATGCCAACACCATCATCATCGAACGCGCCGACCGCTTCGGCCTCGCCGAACTCTACCAGCTCCGCGGCCGGGTCGGGCGGCGCAATCATCAGGCTTACGCATATATGCTGTTGCCAAAAAGTGAATTGATCACCTCCGACGCCCGCAAGCGGATCGCCGCCATCCGGCGCTGTTCGCAGCTCGGAGCGGGCTTTCAGCTTGCCTTGCGCGACCTCGAAATCCGGGGCGCGGGCAATATTCTTGGCTCGGAGCAGTCCGGACACCTCAATTCAATCGGCTTTGACCTCTACTGCCGGTTGCTCAAAGCCGAAGTCGCCCGGCTCAAGGGCGAGGAACCCGAATTTCTCGCCGAGGCCGAAGTCGCGCTTGATTTCGTCGTCTACGGCTTTGAAGCGCCGCCGGAAGTGCTCGCGGCCGGTTTTCCGCCGTCGTATCTGACCGGGGTCCGTCCCCGTCTCGCGGCTTACCGGCGGCTGGCGACGCTGACTTCGGAAGCGGCGCTCGACAACTTCCGGAGCGAATTGATCGACCGCTACGGCAAGCTCCCGGAAGCTGCGGAGAATCTGCTCGCCGTCACCCGGCTGCGGATTCTCACCGCGCTGGCCAAATACGATTCACTCACCGTGGCCGAGGGCAAGATCCTGCTCCAGAGCGGCCGCGGCATTTACCGTGACCGCGGCCGGGTGCCGACGGTCGATCCCGCCAATCCGCCGCAGCTCAAGCTGGCGGTGATCCGAAAGCTGGTTCGCAAAGCACTGGAAGAATCCAAGCATGACGCCTGAAGAAGAATCGTTTCCCCAAATTGATCTCCACATTCACAGCACCGCCTCCGACGGCAGCACCCCCCCGGAGGAGCTGCCGCGTTTGGCGGTCGAAGCCGGACTGGTGGCGGCGGCCCTGACCGACCACGACACAGTGGCCGGGATTCCCGCCTTTTTCCGCGCCGCCGAGGCGTATCCCGAGCTCGAAGCCATCGCGGGAGTGGAGCTCTCGACGGTCTATTGCAGCCGCGAAATGCACGTCGTCGGCCTGTTTATCGACCCTGCCTCGCCGGAACTCAACACGTTCCTCGAACGGCAGCGGTCGGAACGAATGGAGCGATCCGAACTGATCCGCAGCCGCCTTGCTTCGCTCGGCTACCCGCTGACGCTCGACGAACTCGAACTCGCCGGCGGCGGCGACGGCACCACCGGACGACCCCACTTCGCCCGTGCCTTGATCAACAAATACCACTTCACCGAGATGAACGAGGTCTTTGACAAGCTCCTCAAGCACGGTGCGGCCGGTTTCGTGCCGCGCAAGCTCCCGCTGCCGACCGAAGCCTTTGCCGCCATCCACGCCGCCGGAGGCATCGCCGTCTGGGCGCACCCGATCTACCGTCAGCGCAACGAACGCGCCTTCGCCCGCCGGATGATGCGCAAATTTGCCGCCCTCGGCCTCGACGCAGCGGAGGGCTACTACAGCCTCTTCGGCCCCGGCGAAACATTGATCGTCACCGAACTCGCCGCCGAATTCGGCCTCGCGGTCTCCGGCGGCAGCGACTTCCACGGCGACAACACCCCCAATCTCAAAGTCGGCTGCGGCGCCGGCAAAATGCGGGTCCCGGCCGCTTTGCTCAACGGTTTACGAGAAAAACGCGAAAAAGTTCTTTCCGGGAATTGACAAAGTTACGTCTTGGTGATACTCCTATATAGGACCAAAGGTTTTAGTTTTTTTTGAACCGGCTCAAGGTAGGAGAAAGTCATGAAGCTGTTGCAATTTGCCGTTCTGGCGGTGCTGACCGCGGTCGCCGTGTCGGCGGCGGAAATCCCTGACGCCGAGCAATTGGTGTCAAAAATCCGGCGTGATCATCCCCGGCTGTTCCTGACCCGGGAAACCATTCCGGCGCTGCGCGAGTACGCCGCGACCACCGCCAAAGACGCCCGCGCCAAACTCCTGACCCGGGTTGACGCCCTCGCCGCCGACCCGAAACTAGAACTCAAAGACGAAATCGTCGAGATCAAAGACGGCAAACTGATCTTCAAAAAAATGCTGAACGACCAGAATGCCGGCGCTTACGGGGTCAAAACCACCGGCGGCACCGAGGCGCTCGAATGCGCCCTCGCCTGGCTTTTTACCGGCAACGAAGCGTACAAGGACAAGGCCCTGGCCTATCTCAAGCTGAATACCGCATTCTGCGCCTGGAGCGATCAGTACAAGATTCTCCCCGAATGGTATCACTACAGCCGCCTCGCCGCAATCATGGCTTATGACATCCTCTATGACCAGATGACGCCGGAAGAGCGCAAGTCCTTCATGCTGCCGATGCTCAAGCACGTCGAGCACATGCAGAACCCCGGCTATCAGCGCAACTCCGGCGGCCCAGCCACCGGCAACTACGGCGAACCCGGTTTGCAATGGTTCGCCGGGGTCGCCGCCCTCGGCGACGGTATCGACGACGCCCTCGCCAAAAAGCTCTTGACCGACGGTTACAAGCTCAATTGCGAAATGATGGACACCCGCGAAAAAATTTCCGGCGGCACCGGACTCCTGACTTCGATCTGCTCGGGTTACAGCTTTGGCGCGTATCCGTGGGCGAGTTACAACTTCATTCGCACGCTCAAGTCGGCGGCCGGAATCGATGCGGTCCCGATCTGGCCGCAGATGCGCGACTACGCCAACTGGTTCGGCTGGGCGATGATTCCGGCCGGCAACGGCGAAATACTTGATTACGGCTGGGGCGACGCCTTTCACCAGACCAACAAAATGCCGACCGGGATGATGTACACCCACCTCGCCCAGGCGATCGATCTTTTTGGCGACAGCGATCCGCTGCGGGCAAAACAGGCGCGGGCGATCCAGTCGCTGCTGCCGGAGAACGAACGTGAATTGCGCGGGGTCAGGGATTTCCCGTTCATTCCCTTCATTCTGACCAACTTCGATCCGGGGCTCAAAAACGCCGAAGCGCCGGAAAAAGTGCTCAACACCGAACTTGCCGCTCATTTCCCGACTTTCGGATTGACCGTCATGCGTTCGGGACTGACGCCGGACGCGACCTACGCGTCGTTCCGCGGCGGCGCGACCTTTGACCAGCATCAGCATTACGACGAAAACAGCTTCGTCATCTACAAACAGGGCTTTCAGGCGCTCGACACCGGCAGTCGCGGCTCGCGCGAGCATCACCTCGTCTACTATCCCCAGACCGTAGCCCACAACGCGATCCTGATCCGGATGGACGATGAACCGCTGGCAAATTACTGGTACCCCGCCAACGCCCCCAAAATCGACCGCTCCATCATCAAAAGCGACGGCGGACAGGATCGCACCAAAGCCGCCCGTCCGCTGGGCTTCGACGCCAACGAACTCTACGCCGCCACCGGTTCCGACGCGACACGCAGCTACAACTCCGCCAAGTGCCGCGAAGCGATCCGTCAGTTCGTCTACATCGCCCCCGACTACTTCGTAATCTACGACCGGGTCGCCTCGGTCAAGCCGGAACAGGCCAAAGTCTTCGTGCTCCATCTCCAGAACGAACCCGGTCCGCTCCGCGACGGAGTGATCCGTTCCGACGCCGGCGAGGGGTCGCTCTTCATTCGTCCGCTGCTTCCCGAAAAGCCGAAAATCACCGTCCTCGGCGGCGACGGCAAAGAGTTCTGGACCAACGGCCGCAACTGGCCATTCCTCAACGCCGAAACCTTGCTCGCCAAACCCAATTGGCAAGGCCGCTACCGGCTCGAAATCGAGCCCGCCGAAGCAACCGCCGAAACCCGCTTCCTCACCGTACTGCAAGCCGCCGGCAAAAATGAAAAAAACATGGTTCCGGTTAAAATTTTATCGGAAAAATATTCCGACGGGGTTGACTTTGTCACTCGCGATGGTTTATTATGCCGGGTTCTTTTCAATCGAAACGGTGCGATCGGCGGACATATTTTCCTGTCAAGGAACGGCAAGGTTCTGGTCGATAAGCCATTATTAACCGAGTCCATGCCGCTCGGCCCCGTCCCGGCGGCGGTTCCCCGCAAAGCGGCGGCGGCGCCGTCCGAAATGGCCCGGCTCGACCTTGTGCTCTCCGGCTCCGGCAAAATTTCCGGAGTCGATCGCGGCAATGCGGTTTACTGGGATCAGCCGCGCTGGTTTGCCGACGGCCGCGGCCTGGTTGTTCAGTTCGGCGCGACTCGGGCGTACGACGAAGAAAGCTTTGCGGTCAAAGCCGAAAACGACGGCGAGCTGGCGCTGACGCTTCGCGGCCCCGACGTGCGCAACGCCGACGGCAAACGCGAACCGCACTGGATCGAATTCGCGTCGCTCACGGTCAACGGCCGCGAGCTGATCGCCGGAGACCGGCCGCTACGGGTCTGGCATGACAAGTCATGCCGCTTCAATATCGCGGTCAGAGCCGGCGAAAAGATCAAGGTGGATGCCAAATTCCGTTTGACGGATGAACCAAAGCAATAATCAAAGGCAGTGGTATGACAAAGCAACGCAAACAATTCACGCTGATCGAACTCCTGGTCGTTATCGCCATCATCGCCATTCTGGCGTCAATGCTGCTTCCGGCGCTCAATCAGGCACGGACCAAAGCGCGCGGCGTTAAATGTCTCGGCAACCTCAAGCAGACCACGTCCTTTCTCCAGATGTATCTCGACACCTACGACAATGAAATCGTCATCGACGGCGGCGCCGGCAACGCCGCCAAATCGTTGTTCCGCGCCGGGTTGATCACGGGCGCCCAGGCCGCCTCCGTGACCTGTCCCGAGTCGCGCCGGACCGACTATTCCGGCAATTATATCGCAAGCAACGACACCTTTGTCAACAACGGCTGGTATTACGGCTTCAACTACGAGGGCATCTACCGCCGTCCCAACGATGCGATGACCGCGCTCAACAAAATCAAAATCAATCTGGTCAGCACCAAAAATTTCCAGTATCTCCCGCTCAAAGTCCTGCCGCAGGGAGTGACCCCCTCGAACTGGGCCACCTTTATGGACACCAAGCGCTACGGCATCCGCACCGGCGGCATTCAGGGCGTGATGAACGACGGCGGCGTCGGCACCTGGGGTTCGCGTCCGTGGAGCGTCCACGGCAGTGGCAAGGTACCGACCGCATTTCTCGACGGCCACGTCGAAATGGCCGACCAGGCCAGTTTGCGCGCCAGGGTCTGTGGCACCATGATGTTCTCGGTCGATGACTCCGACCCCAGAAATTAATTCAAAGACTAAGGAGAGAAAGATGAAAAAAACGCTCTTGACACTCGCTTTCGCCGCCATCGCGACGATCGCCGCGGCCGCCCCGGCCGACCGTGCCCGGGTTGACTTCTACAACACCGGCGGACCGGAGTCAAAGGTGCTGCCGGCCGACCTCGGCGGCCTTGCCTTTGAAACCCCCAAATGGATGGTCCGTCCCGCCGGCGCCGGCATGCTGGTCCAGGCCAAAGCCACGGCCGACTGGCAGGAAAAAACCTTCAAAATCAAAGTCGTCGGAGACGGCAAAATTCAGATCCGGCTCCTGGGCCCCGACGTGCGCGACAAAGAAGGCAAAAAACAGCCGTACAATGTCGATTACAGTTTGCTTGAAGTCAACGGCAAAGCCCTGCTCGACAGCAAAGACGGCGCGCCGCTGACGGTCTGGCACGACAAAGCCAAGCAGTTTGAAGTCGCCGCCAAAGACGGTGAAGAGCTGACCGTCAAAATCAAATACCGCTCTTCGGCGCAGTAAATTCTTTGCTTCCGGCGCATTTGCGTCGGAAACGGCAATGGCCCGATTTGAAGCGACGACCGCTTCCGAAATGCCGCTCTGAGTCGGCATTTTGTTTTTTTTTGCATAAACTCGGTGATTTTACTTGACAAGCGATTTGAGGCGGGATATACTTTGAGCGGAGTGAACTTGATTCAGGAAGCGGATTGTTCGCGCAAGCAGGCGCGGTGATTTCGCTGAAATGCTTTTTCGGGTGGGCGCGACGGTAAATCCGGACTTGCTCCGGTCGCCGGAAGCGACGGATTTTGGCGACAAAACGAAAATTTGCCATCAGCTTTCAATACCGCAAACCGGGGGTGCATAATGAGTATATCCAAGATGCCGGAACGGGTTCACGGCGAGTGGATCTGGAAATCGTCACTCAATGCCAAAGACGACGCCTTTCTCCTGCTGCGCAAGACCTTTGAATTGGATACCCCGGGTGTCCAGAACAGTCTTTGTATCACTGCCAACTGCTCGTATCAGCTTTTTGTCAACGGCCGTTTCGCCGGCTTCGGCCCGCGCGCCCACCATGACGAAAGCAACTACGTCGACTGCTACGACATCTCCGCCCACCTCCAGAGCGGCCTCAATGCGATCGGCGTGATCGTCTACTACAGTTGCCCCCACGGTCCGCTACGCCCCGGCGCCCCCGGTCTGTGGTGCCAGTTTGAGTCGGGCAACAAACTGATTCTCGCCAGCGACCGCACCTGGATGGCGCGCGAACTCGAAGGCTTCTCGGTGCCGCGCCCGCGTTCGGCAGTCAACCAGTTGATGACCGAATACATCGATCACCTCGACCTGCCGGAAAACTGGTCCGAACCGCGTTTCCAATGCGACCGCAGCTGGAGCGAACCCGATGTCGCCGCCTCACCCGGCATGCCGGGCAACACGCTGGAGAATTACCCCCTCGATCCGGCCATTGTCGATACCACCCATGAATTCAAGTTCATCGACCGGGGTATCATCGACGCCCAGGTGGCCTGGACCCAGGTTTTTTTCGGTAACCGCCACCGCAACCGCCGCAGCGTCACCGCCGCCGAGAGCTACTTCTACAGCCCGGTTCATACCGAGTTGACCGTCAAACTCTATTCCGACGACCCGTTGCGGCTGTTCTGCAACCAGACCATGGTCCTGAGTGAACCCTCGGCCAACGGCACCAGGGATTTTACACTGCCGGTCAAGTCCGGCTGGAACCGGATGTTGCTGATCCAGCTGCCGACCGGGAACTCGATGGGAACGTTCTTCGTTTTCCCGAAAAGCCGCCGCGACTCGCTGGTCTTCCGCAGCGCGCCGAGCGAACGCGCGCCGGTCGCGTGGAAGGTGGCCGGCCCGCTCAAGTTGTCGTTCCAGGCGGCGACGGCTTCGCTGAAACTTGATCATTCACCCCACGGCGAATACGTGATCGATCCGACCATGCCGATCGACGTCTCCAATCTCCTGACCGAAGTGCGCTGGATTGTCCAACCCAGCCAACCCCGGGACGGCGTGCTCAAGCAACTTGATTTCGCCCGCTTCAGGCTGGATTCTCTGCGCTACGGTTTCCCGGTGATCAATATTGAGGCCTCGGCCGGCGACATCGTGGAAATCAGCCTCGGCTACCGGCTCGACGGCAACGGCATGCCGACCCGCGGCAACGGCATTCGCGGCACCCACACGCTGCGTTGCCGCGACGGGCTCAATTCGTTCATGCTCTTCAACCCCCGCGAAATTCTCTATATGACGCTGTCTGTCCACCATTCCGAAAAAGGAGTGCGCATCAAGCAGTGCTTCTTTGAGGAACTGGTTCGCCAGCCGCTGCGGGAAACCAAATTCAATTGCTCCGACGAACTGATCAACCGCCTGTGGGAAACCGGGGTGCGGACACTGCGCCGATCGTCGGCCTTTGTCCCCCAGCGCGAATCCCAGGCCGAATACGACGTCTATTTGCTCGATGCCTACATCGACGCGGTCAACATGGTCGCAGTCTTCGGCGACCACGCTTACGCCACCGCCCGGCTGCGCCAGTTCATCGACGCCCAATTTGAGAACGGCGACATACCGGCGCTGACATTCGGCAACCGGCAGCGCTCGCAGGCCCACCATCTTTTCGTGCTGCCGGTGTGGATGCTCTACAACTTCAAAACCAGCGGCAACCGCAACGAATTGACCGAACTGCTGCCGAATCTCGAACTCCTCAACGATTTCTTTGACTCGCTGATCAACGAAAGCATCGGTCTGATCGACGACATCGACCACCGCTTTTCGCTGCGCAGCCGCCTCAGTTTCGGCAATTTTGGCAACGGCAGCGTGCCGACCTACATCAACAGCCTCTACTGCCGCTTCCTGCTCTCCAAAGCCGAAATCCACCGCATCCTCAACAATCCGGCCGCCGCCGAAAAGTGCACCGCCAAAGCCAAAACCATCGCCGGGCGGCTGCGCGAACTCAATTTTGACCCCCGCGACCGCCTCTTCGTGCGCAAAACCGAGGCCGGACGGAGCTACGAATTCAACCTCGACCGCGATCACAATCTTTTCGCCAACTCCAGCGCGCTCCTGGGCGGAGTAATGGATCTCTCCGACTTCGACCACTTCTTTTTCTCGTTCTTCCGCTACGACGCGCCCTTCAACCGCAGCGACGAGGCCAAGAGTCCCTATTTCCACTTCTTTTT
>JBFWIO010000038.1:0-13371 GCA_050255955.1 Victivallaceae bacterium | reverse complement strand
CGGCGGCTTCCTGATGATGGTACTGATCGGCGTGGTCATCGGCTCGGTCATCAATCTCTTCTGGCAGAACTCGACGCTCTACTGGATTACGACCTATCTTGGCTTCTTCATTTTTGTCGGCCTCACCGCTTACGATACCCAGAAGATTCGTCAGATGTCGGAGCAGGCGTCCGGAATGTCGGGAGAAATGAACAAAAAACTCTCGATCATGGGGGCGCTGGCGCTTTATCTTGATTTCATCAACCTCTTCTTGCTGCTGCTCCGCCTTTTCGGCGGCCGCCGCAACTAACCGACAGGAGATTTCTCAATGGCCGCACTGTGGGCTCAGGCTCTGCTGGAAGTTCAAAAAATCGACCTGAAACTGCGCGACTGTGAAACCCGGCTCTCGATGCTCCCCAAAGAGCGCCGCCGGATCGCCGACCGCAAAAAAGCCGCCGATGCCAAAATCGAGGCGGTCCGCGCTGAAATTCGTGAACTTGAGCTGGCGATCAAAAAGAGCGAGTCCGAAATGGCCGCCGTCGAACAGCACATCGACAAGCTTCAGAAGCAGTCGGCGCTGGTCAAGAAAAACGCCGAATACCAGACCATGATGGCCGAAATCGAAATCAGCCGCAAACGGCTCGGCGATCTTGAGAATGCGATCCTCGCCAGAATGGATCAGCTCGAAAGCCTCAAGGAAAAACTCGCCGCGGTCACCGCCAAAGTCAATACCGAAGTCCGCGCCCTCAAAACCGAATGGATGGAATTCGACGAAGTGGAAAAAGCGGTCAAAGCCAAACAATCCGAACTCGCCCTCGCCCGAACCGCGGCGGCGGGCCGGATCGAAGCCACGATGATGGCCCGTTACGACGAATTGCTGAAGTCTCCGGGCATTCCTCTGGCAACCATCGAGAACGATATTTGCAACAATTGCTCGCTCAAGCTGACGCCGCAGACGCTGACCAACGCCCGGCGGGGTTCGCTTGCGCTCTGCGACAACTGCGGACATCTGGTTTACATCGAAGACCTCTGAAATATTCAACACGTTATGGCGCAAGTTCAGGACAAACTGCCGGTCAATTACCGGGAAATCGTCTACCGCGGCGTTGAGTCGGACGAGCTTGACTACAAAAGCGCGCTCAACTGGAACAAGTTGACCCGCGCCGGCAAGAGCAAGATCATCCGCCATTGCCTCGCTTTGGCCAATACCAAAGGCGGCTATCTGGTAATCGGCGTCGGCGAGGACGAGTCCGGGCATCCCTCGGTTTATTTCGGCCTCAACGGCGAGGAGGCGCACAGTTTCGACCCTTCAAACGTCGGGCCGTTCATCAACCGTCACGTCGAACCTCCGCTCGACTTCACCATCGAGCGGCCGACCATCGACGGCAAACGCTATGCTATTTTTGTGGTCCGCCCCTTTGCCACGCTGCCTCACGTCTGCGCCAACGGGGTCGAGGGGGAACTTCTGCAGGGGGTGTTCTACATCCGCACCAGCGACGCCGCCAGCCGCCCGGCGATCCGGGCGATCGAAATGCACGCATTGATCCAGCGGGCGCTCCGCAACCAGCGTGAATTGCTCGGCCGGATGCTGCGCGGGATTCTCTACGAAAATCGCGACGCCAACGACCGCTCAAGCTCGCACTTCGATGACGAGCTCTCCAACATCCGGCATTATTTCAATCACCGGCGGCCGGGCCGGGGCGACTTCGTGCGCTGTGAATTCGCGGTGATTCCGGGAATTTACGACGCCGAGCGCTTCGGGTTCAACGCGCTCCGCCGGGCGGCCGAGGTCAGCCGGACGCTGCGGCCGGGGGTGGCGTTCTTTGACACCAGCGAAGTCAGCGAGGCCTATATCACCAACACCGCACTGCGGGTTTTTCCGGAAAAACAGCAGCGGCTGTTTCAGATCGGCAAAAACGGCCTTTTCGCGTATTTCGAGCAATTGCCGGCGACTGACCGCGAGCTTTCGCTCGACTATCTGGTGCGTCTTTTCGCCTCGCTGATCGACTTCGTCGGCAAACTCTACACCGAGCTCGGGTTCTACGAGGAGACGCTCGATCTGGTGCTGACGCTCGACCACACCTCAGACCTCAAATTGCTGGCCGACGCCCCTCCCCCGACCCGCCGGGCGGCGGAAACGGCGATGCCGCCGACCGCCGGAGTCTGCCGCATCGATGAAATCCGGATCAAAATGCGCCGCAGCGCGGCCGACCTCGCCAGCGGGCGCGAAGCCCACGCGGCGCGCCTGATCCGCGAAATCGGCGAACGTTTCAATCTCCCGGAAGAGTGTTACCGCAACCTCCCCCGGGTCATCCGTACCTATCTCGACAAACGCTGAACCAAGGAGTTTTCGATGAAAAAAGTCCTCGCCGTCCTGGCCGTCGCCGCCCTCAGTTTATTCGCCGTCACCGGATGCCGGAGCACCGGAGAGGATAATCCGCAGCCCGTCCCGAAGTTCACTCTTGAACAACGGCAGGCGATGGGCGTGGAAATCATCCAGGCTTTCCAGAAAAACGACTACGCCAAGCTCGCCGTCCACCTCTCGCCGGAGGTCAAGGCTCAGTTGAGCGCCGCCCAATTCGCCGAAAAAAACAGCGAAATCCGCAAAGGCCTTGGTGAAATTCAGTCCTACGACTATTTAACCGAGCTCGACGCGCCGATTTTCAAGTCGCTGATCTGGAAAGTGACCTTCTCGCGCACCGACAAAGAGGGCAAAGCCGTCCGGCAGCAGATTCTCTTCCGGCTGGTCACCGGCGAACTCGGCGGCAAGCTGGTGGCGATCGGATTCTGGTTCCTCTGAACCGGCTGGCGGATAAAGAGGCTCGCCGGGCAATAAAGTACCGTTCCGTTGCGTTTTTGAAGATATAGATGAGGAGTTTGATCCGGCATGGTTTACAATCCGCTTCTGGTCATCGACTGGAGAGTCGTTTCGCTTGATGATCCGCGTTTCAAAGGGGTCGCCGACGGCAATGTGGTGATCACCCGAACCGGCTCGATTATGATCACTGTAAAAACCCCGGCGGCCGGTTCGCTCACCGCGCTTCAGGTCGCCGCCGACGCCAAAACCGTCACCGTCGCCACCACGATCTCGGTCGTCGCCGCCAGGGAAACGGTTACCGCGCTGAAGTTCGCCGACGGCAATACCGATTACAACGGCACCGTCAATTTCGGCCCAAATCCGGTCAAAATCACCGCCTTTTCCGCCGGCATGACCGGCAGCTCCGTCCGGGTTACCGGAATCGAGGCGGCCGACCTCGCCTTTGCCAATCCTGACGAATTGTCGCCGCTCGGCGGCAGCCTGACCGCGACCGCCGCGACCGCCGCCGGTGCGGCCGTCGCCCGCGGCATCGACGCCGCGGTGATCACCGTCCGGACCGGGCTTGCGACCAATTTTACCGTCAGTGCCGCAGGCGGCAAAAATCAGGCCGACGCCACCGTTGTCGACGGCTCCGAGCTCCGGTTCAAAACGTTGCTCGCCGGAGCGAAGTTTACGGTCAATGCGGTCGGCGGCAGAAACGGCGATACGGTTTGCGCCGCCGCCCGGGGCATGGTGTCCCGACTCGCCGATATTGAAATCTCACAACAGCTCAGCGGTGCATTCAAAGTCACCGCCACCGGCGGCATCGGCACCGGCGACGCCGGAGCGGAAGCACTCGCGCTCAGTTCGGCGCGCGACATTGCCATCGGCGAAACGCTCAATACGCTTCGCATCTCCGTCAGCGCCGTCGGCGGACAGGGCGCGGTCAGCCGGGCCGCCGGCACCGCGCTCCGCGCCGCAGGTGAAATCAGCGTGGCCGGAGCGCTCTACACATTCTGGACCATCAAAGCCACCGGGGGCAAGGGCGTCAGCGACGCCGGAGCAACGGCGTCCGCGATCGAGGCCGGTTCGATTACCGTCGGAGGCGCGTTCTCGGGAACCTTGAACGTCAGCGCCCAGGGCGGCAAAGTGACCGCCGGGAATTCCGGCAGCATCAGCGCCGACGCGACCGCGCGCGCCGTCAGCACCGCCAGCGGGGTGCTCCGGCTTGGCGGCGGCTTCACCGGGATCATCAACGTCACCGCCACCGCGGGCTCGGTCATTGGCGGCGCAGAAACCAGCGCCGCCGCCGTCGCCCACGGCTTCTGGGCCGGAACCGTCGGAACAGGACAATTGGAGATCGCCGGAGCCATCACCGGAAGCCTGACCGTCAAGGCGGCCGCCGCCAATTTCTCGCAGACCGTCGAAGCCGCGGCGCGCGCGGTCGGGTTCGGCGCGTCGGGGACGATCTCGCTTGGCGAGTTTACTTCCGGCTTTCGCCTCACCGTCAATGCGGTGAGCATCCAGAATGCCGACGGCCGCGCGCTTCGCGGCGGCGACACGGTGACGATTGCGCGGCTCGACGGCAACTGGACAATCTTCGCCAAAGGCGGCGGTACTTTCTCAAGCGGTTGCGCCGCCGCCCACGCCTTCACCGCGTCCAAAGCGATTACCGTCGCCGCATCGGCAACCACGCTCAAAGTCACCCTCAGCACCACCGGCGGCAACGCCACCTTGAGCGGCAACGCCTTTACCGACAGCCGGGTCTTTTACAGCCTCGGCGGCGCGGTCAATTTGACCGGCGGAGTCGCCGGAGCCTATACCATCGCCGCCGCGTCAAACAAAGCGATCAACGACAGCTATTCGCTCGGCTACTTCATCAGCGCACTCGGCGTCTCCGCCGGTGATTTCGACCGCAATTTCAAGCTTAAAATCACCACCCGGGGCGGCACCAGCTACAACGGCGACGCTCACGCCTCAAGCTATGGTATTTTCGGCGGCACCGGCGCGCTCGACATCGGAGCGCTGGCCGGAAACGTCGAACTCACCGCCACCGGCGGGGTCGGCTCCGCCGCGGCAATTGCCAAAAACCCGCCCAAAGTCGCCCCCGGCTCCGCCGCCGCGAACGCAATCGGACTTGTCGGCAAAAGCATCACCCTCAGTTCCGTCGATCCGGCTTTCAAAATAAAACTCACCGCCAAAGCCGGCATTTCCGCCGTCAGCAGCAAAACCAAAAACGCCAGTGCCGAAAGCCGCGTGTTTCAAGCCAAAGACGGTTCGTTCAGCAGTACCGGCACCATCGGCGGCATCTACGTCCTTGCCGCCAGCGGAGGCGGCTCCGCCGCCGGCAGCGTTTCTCCCGGCTACCGCGAATATGCCGCCGCCAATGCGATTGCCGCAATGGCGAGCGCCACGTCGATCAGCTTCGGCAATTTTGCGCCGAAACTCAACTTCACCGCCCGCTCCGCCGCCGGCAGTGCGGGAAGCAAAGCACTCGCAACAACCGTCAACAGCGCTGAAGCCGAAGCGTCCGCCGACGCCGCGACTACCGTCGCCTCGACTGACGGCGGAGACCTTGCGATCACGCTTCTCGCCGGAATCTACTCTTTGACCGGCATTGCCGGCAGCGCTAACGCCAACGCCGTCTCCGAAGCAAAAGCCATCGACATGAACGCGGTCGCCGTCGCCAACGCCAACGCGACCGGCACCGGCTTCAGCGGCGGCAGCGTCACGCTGAATCAAGTCGATTCCGGACTCCGGATTGTGATTGCCGTTGCCGCCGGCAAAGCCGTCGCCAACGCCAGCAAACTCGTCAACACCGAAAACAAACCCGACAGCGGCACCGCCAGCGCCACTGCCTCCGCTTATGCCACCGCCTCCGGCATCTGCGCCGAAAGCGGCTACTTCAGCGTCGCGAGCAATCAATTCAACGGTCTCGTCGCGGTCACCGCCCGGGGCGGCATCGCCACCGCCAACGGTCAGTCCGTCACCGGCAACGCGGTGGCGGGCAAGAGTTACGGCATTTACAGCGCCGGAGCGATCCACGGCGCGGACGCCGCCCGGGCGCTGGTGATCACCAAGGTGATCGCCGCCGCCGCCAATACCGAGGCTTATGCGATCTTCGGCAACGGCCTCAATATCACCGTCAACGGCGCGCTCTACGCCGGAAATCACACCAACGCCGCCGTCGTGGCCGACGCGCTGAGCAAACTGACCGGGACCGGCAAGAGCGCGGCAAAGTACCTCGCCGACGCGCTGAAACTAAACGGCAAAGCATACGCGGTCAAGGGCGGCAGCGCCGACGATACGGTCAGCTTCGGCTCCGGCTCGATCGCGATCGGCAACATTGATCTCGGAGGCGGCGTCAACACCCTCTCGCTGACCCACCAGAGCCAGCTTTGCGGCGATATTCTCTCGAGCGACGGCGGCACCCTCAATCTCATCATCAACATCGGCGGCGAAAGCTCGGTCAATCCGATCATCACGGTCGGCAGCGACGCCGGCAAAACCCTCGGCGGAGCCTCGGTTTCGATCCTGATCGGCGCGGCCCGGCTGGGAAGTTACATTCTGGTCAAAAACGGCGGCGACTTCGCGTCCAACACCTTTACCGTCAACGGCGTTTCTCTCGAAGTCGGTCGCGAAATCAGACTTGCCAACGGCACTTATGTGTCGCTTCATATCGACAGCAAAAAACAGCTGATTTTCACTGCCGGCGCCGGACACAATCCGTATGCGGCAAGCGACAGTCAGCTTTTTGGCACTGCGTCCGCCGATCCGGCGGCACGGCAGTTGCTCGGCGGCGCGGGCGACGACCTCCACCTCGTCCGCAACAGCGGCGACACCATTGCCGAAAATGCCGGCGGCGGCACCGACACCGTGGCGGCGGGCGTGAGTTACAGTCTCGGCGACAACCTTGAGAACCTCTTCCTCCACGGCCGCGGAGACCTCGATGCGACCGGCAATGCCGGCGCCAACCGGATCGCCGGCAACGCCGGCAAGAACATCCTCGACGGCGGCGGCGGCGACGACACTTTTATTTTCAGCGAAAACTGGGGGCACGACCTGGTCCGCAACGACGGCGGATCGATCGAGCTTTTCTTCACCGGCGGCCTCCGCGCCGATGACCTCACCATGGAAGCCGAGGGCGACGATCTGGTGGTCACCGCGAAACTCACCGGCGACACCATCCGGGTCGAAGACTGGGCGCTCAACGCCGCCAATTCGATCCGCTTCGGGAATGATTTGTATTTCGACAACTACTTGCTGCGAAGTGAACTCGGCTGTTTTGCCACACTTGAAACCCTGAGCGAGCAAAGCAGTACCAAAAACGCTTCGCTGGCATCGTAACATTTTAGAGAAGGTTTCGCACAGAGACACGGAGAAGAAGGGGAGAAAAGCGGGAAAAGAAAAACAATGTATTCTCTCCTCTCTTTCTCCGTGCCTCCGTACCTCCGTACCTCCGTGCGAAACGTTCTCTGCCAAACAATGGAGATACCGATGGACACTTTTGCCCATGGCGCATTGAGCATGGTTTGTTTCAGTCGCTCCGGTCTGCGGCGGCTGTGGGTTGCGCCGGAGAAACCGCCGCTCCGGGACTGGACGCTGTGGACTTCGCTCGGCTTCGGAACGCTGCCCGACCTCTCCAGTTTCGGCGCGTATCTGATCCAGCGGATCATCGACGGCGACTACACACCGGGCAAGCCCGCCCTCGAAACCATGCCGAGTTACGTCTTCACCAACTACAATATCAGCCACAGTCTGGTGGTCGCTCTGGCGGCGGGATTGGTCATCTACTTTGTCTGGCGGCCGCTTTTTCTGCCGTTCCTGGCGTGGCCGGTTCACATCCTCTGCGACATACCGATGCACAGCCGCGACTACTTCGCCACTCCGGTACTCTGGCCGTTCTGGAGCTGGAACTTCGACGGCTGGGGATTCAGCAAGTATCCATTGCTGGTGGCGGGGTACTGGCTCGTCATCGGCATTCTCATCGCAGTTGTCGTCAAATACGGCAAGCGGCCGATGGCCGCAACCTGATACGGCTTTTGCTGAAATAACGAAATTTCTTTGGAGGGGGATAATTGCCAAACGTCATTCCGGAGCCATCTCCCGGACAGGTGTTTCCCGCGCGGGCGGCTGGATTGCGCTCAGTCCCGAAGCGTATTTTCCGCAATTCCCCCGGACGAAGCGGAAGATCAACTGTTAAAAAAACTTAAAGATGATTTGATTTTTTTCAACTGCAACCTGTTTTTTGTTATGATTTTCCCCACAAACAAGGTATGCAAATTACGACTAAAATAAGAATGAATCCTATTCTTATTATTAATTTAAAAATTTCTTCATTATTGATTTTTCAATCAGTGGCGTTACCATAATAATCAGATAAACTGACAACAAGAGGGGATGGTTATGAGTAGCACCAGGGGTAAACTTACAGTATTCACGTTGACGATGATGACGGTGGCGGCCGTAATCAGCTTGCGCGGCCTGCCGATGATGGCCAAAGAAGGGCTGTCGATGATCTTCTACATCCTCTTCGCAACCATTCTCTTTTTGCTGCCGGCGTCGCTTGTTGCGGCGGAACTCGGCGGCGCGTTCAGCGAAAAACAGGGCGGCGTCTATACCTGGGTCAAAGCCGCGTTCGGCTCACGCTGGGGCTTCCTCGCCATCTGGCTGCAATGGATCCAGAACGTCTTCTGGTATCCGACCGTGCTCGCTTTCGCCGCCGGGTCGATCGCTTATATCTTCGATACGCCCAAGCTCGCCTCAAGCGGGCTTTATACCGGAATCCTGATCATCGTCACCATCTGGCTCGCCACGTTTCTGACGCTCCGCGGAACGCAGACGATCGGGGCGATCACCAAATACGGAGCGCTGCTCGGCACCGTGATTCCGGGGATCTTCATCATCGGCCTCGGCATAGTCTGGGTGCTTCAGGGCAATCCGTGGGCGCTTACCGAAGCGATCAGCAAGGGCGGCGAAATAACCCACGTTCACCCGACTTTTTTCCCGCATATTACCGGACTCAGCAGCGTCGCATTCCTTGCCGGGATCATTCTGCTCTTCGCCGGTGTGGAAGTACAGGCGGTGCTCTCCAGTGAACTGCCCAATCCCGCCAAGGATTTCCCCAAAGCGATCTTTCTGGCAATGATCATTATTTTCCTGCTCTTTTTGCTCGGTTCGCTTGCGGTCGCAATGGTGATCCCCGCGTCCGAAATCAGCCTGACGTCCGGCCTGATGGAAGCGTTCAGAGCGCTGTTGCGCAAATTCGAGCTCGACTTCCTGACGCCGGTCTTCGGTTTACTGACCGCGTTCGGAGCGATCGGCGGGGTCATGTCGTGGATCTCCGGCCCGAGCCGGGGACTTCTCAGCACCGCCAAAGACGGCGAACTTCCGCCGTTTCTCGCCAAAACCAACGCAAACGGCATCCAGACCAATTTGCTCTTCGTGCAAGCCTTGATCGTAACCGGGCTGGCCGGGCTTTACCTGGTGATGACCAACGTCAGCGTCGCATTTTTCATGCTGTCGGCGATGACGGTGACGCTTTATCTTGTCATGTACATCCTCATGTACGCCGCAGCGATCAAGCTCCGGTATTCGCAACCCGACCTGCCGCGCAGCTATCGCGTTCCGGGCGGCAAGCCGGGCATGTGGATTATCGCCGGGCTCGGAATCATCGGTGTCTCGTTCGCGCTGGTGGTGGCTTTTTTCCCGCCGTCGAATCTGCCGGTGGGCAAACCCGCGCTCTATGTGATTCTGGTTACACTCGGCCTGGTGATTTTCGGCGGTCTGCCGCTGCTGATCCATCAACTGAAAAAACCGTCCTGGCAAAGTGCCGACGACGATGACAAAAACTGAAATTAAGGGGGAATTATGCCACTGCATCAGAAAAACCTGAAAGTCAAGGCGCAGGACGACATTTACGCTTCACTCGCGCTCAAATCCGCCGCCGAAAAGTATGTTTTCCCGAAAAAGGAGAAGATCGCCGGCAACGTTTATCAGCTGGTCCATGATGAATTGATGATCGACGGCAACGCCCGGCTCAATTTGGCCACTTTCTGCTCGACCTACGAGGAGGAAGAGGTCCACAAGCTCATGGATGAAGCGTTGAGCAAAAACATGATCGACAAGGACGAATACCCGCAAACCGCCGAAATTGAAATGCGCTGTGTTCACATGCTTGCCGATCTCTGGAATTCGCCGGCGGCCAAAACCACGCTCGGCTGCTCGACCACCGGGTCGAGCGAAGCGGCTATGCTCGGCGGTCTCGCCATGAAATGGCGCTGGCGCGCCAAAATGGAAAAGGCGGGCAACCGACCGGGAAACCGAATCTCGTCACCGGCCCGGTTCAGATCTGCTGGCACAAATTCGCGCGTTATTGGGATATTGAAATCCGTGAAATCCCGATGGAGCATGACCGCTACTACTCCTCTCCGGAGAGCGTGCTCAAATACTGTGACGAAAACACCATCGGGGTCGTCGCCACGCTTGGGACCACCTTTACGCTCAACTTCGAGCCGGTGGCCGAAATCGCCAAAGCGCTCGATCAATTCCAAAAGAAAACCGGCATCGACATTCCGATGCACGTTGACGGCGCGTCGGGCGGATTTCTCGCGCCGTTCTGCCAGCCCGAACTGGTCTGGGACTTCCGGCTTGATCGCGTCAAGTCGATCAACGCCTCCGGCCACAAATTCGGTCTTGCGCCGCTCGGAGTGGGCTGGGTTCTCTGGCGTGAAAAAACCGACCTGCCGGACGATCTGATTTTTTATGTCAACTATCTTGGCGGGAACATGCCGACCTTTGCCCTCAATTTTTCACGTCCGGGCGGTCAGATCATCGCGCAATATTACCACTTTTTGCGCCTCGGCCGCGAAGGATATGCCAAAATTCAGGGAGCCTGTTACGACAGTGCCGAATTCTTTGCCGCGGGATTGAAAAAGCTCGGCGTCTTTGAAATCGTCTCGGTCGGCAAGAATTGCGTCCCGGGAGTCTGCTGGAAACTGAAGAAAAATGCCAAGGTCAACTTCAATTTGTATGACCTCGCCGAACGGCTCCGTTATCGCGGCTGGCTGGTTCCGGCGTATTCACTTCCGGTCAACTGCACCGATGTGGTCATTCAACGGATTCTGGTCCGGCACGGCGTCACCACCGACCTGCTGGAAATGCTGCTGACCGACATCGCCTCGGCTCTCGCCCACTTCGCCAAAAATCCAGTGAAGAAATCGCTGACCGAAAAAGAAGTTCACAGCTTCAGGCATTGATCAGACGGCAAACCGCGCGCGGCGTGCGCCACGCGTCGCGCGCGTTTTTTTCAACCCCCTTCAGTAGAGATTTTTTATGCGGAAAAAAACCATATTTCTGCGGCTTGCCGTGTTCTCCTGTCTTTCGCTTGCCGCGGCCGACGACGCCGTTGCGCCGGGAGAAACGCAAACCTTTTTGATCAGATCCAAGAAAAATGACAATGTCCGGCAGGAAGCCGGCAGCGCCCTGTCGCTTGAAACGCTGCAAAATGAGCTCGCCAGCTTGAAAAAAGAGATCAGCGCCAAAGCCGAAGAACCCGGCAAGCAAACCTTGCGCTTTGTCCAGGACGATGCGCAGGACTATATGGTGTCAAAGATTTTCATCCTCAAGTACGCCCAGGCGAACGACATAACGCCTTTTGTTTCAAGCATCGTCAAACGCTACAACATGAACTCGGTCGTCAATACCATCGAGTACGGCCCAAACAACCAGCAAATATTAACCGTCACTTGCCCGATCGGCATGATGCCCTATGTCGATCAATTCGTTGAAATGGTAGACCGCAACATCGAAATCGACGGCAAGGTCCCCGGCGAAATCATCAAGGGAACCGGGATCACGCGCGCCACCTATCAGCCGAAATTCCGCTCCGGACAGGTATTGATCAATCAGATCGTCAACGCGTTCATCAACGCCGGACCTTACGGCTCGGTTTACGGTTACGATCAGAACTCAAACCAGATTTACTGGAAGGACAATCTCACCAATACCGAATATATCAACCAGTTTCTCGGCTTCCTCGACCGTCCCGTGCCTCAGATCAATTTGACATTCAACGTTTACGAGGTGCGCGAAAGTACCATGACCGATATCGGGGTCGACTATATCGCGTGGAAAAACGGGCCGGGGCTGAATATTTTTCAGGCCGGCTGGCAGGCATTCGATATTTCCAGTGCCGGAACGGCGGCGCTGCAATCGATGTCGGGACCGTTCGGCGGTTTTTTCTTCGCTCCGCAATTCGACGCGAGCTTCGTCCGGATTCTGGCCCAACAAGGCGATGCAAAATTACAGAACACCGCCAACATTACCGTTTCGAACTCCGACACGCTCTCCTACAGCTTGTTCTTCAACCCGCAGCTCCAGAATGTCGTCAAGACAAACAACGATCAGACTACGGTGGTGCCGAGCGCGGTTTCCGTACTGGATTACAACCAGATTTATCTCAAAGTGATCAAACCGATCGCCAACATCCACACCGGCCCGCAAGTCGAATTCAACCCGCCGTATTACCAGGTCGGCGACTATGCCAAACGCAGCGGAACGCTCTTTTTCGGCTACGACATCCAAACCGCGAACGCGGTTGAGCGCAACAATTACGGAACCGAACTGATCGAAACGACCCAGATCACCGGAGAAAATACGATTCAACTCAACAAAGAGAAAATCCTTGCTTCATGGACCAAGGAGAGCGAAGTCGAGCAGCTGATCGGCGCGCCGTTTTTCTCCGATATTCCGATTCTCGGATATCTATTCAGCACGACGACGACGCAGAAAGAAAAGACCCACGTCTACTTGACCGTCACCGCCGAAATGCTCAACAATTCCGCCCCGGTCGAAAAAGAGGGCATCCTAAAGAAACTCAAATAAGCACAGGAAAGGCCAAACCTCTTGAAAAAGCTACAGATTCTTGCCGTCTCCGTGCTGCTGCCGGCCATTTATGCCGCGCCGGTGCCGGGAGTTCCGCGCGATTCCAACTTCAACAACACCGGAGGCTACGACAGCACCCGGGTCGAAGCACAGCTTCTGGTGCCGGTTCTCGACACCACCAAAGTGATGCACTTCATCCGCGACAACAACGATCCGCGGGTGATCACCAAAACCTACCACATCAAAAATGTCGACGCCTACGAATTCCGCGACTACCTGCGGCAGATGGTACAGGCCAAACGGGTGGGCAACACGAGTTTGCTGCAGAATTATCCCGGCAACACGACGACCACGCCGGTAACGGCGACGACGAGTTCGCCGGGCGTGACGCTGCCGGCAGCCGCACAGCCGACGTACACCCCGGATACGCAGCTCGGGAGCAACACGGCAGTCGAGTGCCTCAAATATGTGGACGGAACCGGTCTTCTGATCATCAGTGCGGAAGAGTACCGTTTCCGCGACCATGAGAACGGGATGGGATTTGATTCGCTGGTGAAATTCCTTGACAAGCCGCAGATGGGGGCCTTTTTCGGGACGCAGACATTCTTCTATATTCCCAAATATGTGCCGTCGCGGAATCTTATGCCGCTGATCGAGAATGTCGGGATGAACATCAGCGACGTGACCGAGGTCTGGCAGGGAATGGACCT
>JBFWIO010000037.1:0-13419 GCA_050255955.1 Victivallaceae bacterium | reverse complement strand
GGTCAGCCGCGTTCCAGTTACCTGATCCATTGTTGAAGGAGTGTTTGAAATGAACCTTGAAACCCTCGTTCGCGCTTACGGTGAAATCACCCCCGGCGACTCCGGCACGCTCGATGCGATCCTCGACCGGCTGCCGTCCGGGATATTCCCGGAATCGCTGCGGCAGTCCCTCGCGGCCCACTGCGCCGAGCGCAAACTCGCGCCCGCCGCATTCGTCCGGAGCGTGCTCAAAACCAGGATCCTCGCCGGGCTCGGCGTCACCGCCCCGCCCGCCGGGGAGAAACGGATCAACCGCCACCAGTGCTTCGGCTGCGCCCTCAAGCACCTCGCCTCGGCGCTGGTGATCGCTGGCGAAATCCAAACCGGGTACGACACCCCGGAATACGCGCTCTATTTACTCGGCAATCTCGCCGAAGCCCAGGAGCAGATCGCCTGCCGCACCCCCGCGCTGGCCAACCGGATCCGCAAACTCCGGCTCGCCATCTTCGGCGACGGCGGCACCCCCGAACTGACCGCGGAAGCGCTCAAAAGTCTGCTGGAGCTGGCCGTCGACGTCGGGCGCCTGGCCGATGATCGCGACGCCCCGGCGGCAGTGAGGCGCCGTTGCGGTTGCGAAAAAACCTCCGCCCCCGTTCGCTGACTTTCCGTATCGAAAACTAACGCTCCGGCTCTTGTATTTTCGGAATTCCGGTTTTATAGTACAATCAAGTTCAAAAACGGAGGTATTTCCGATGAAAATGGATGCCAAAATGGCCGAAGCCCTGAGCTCTCAGATGGTCTACGAACTCTATTCCGCTTATTTGTATCTCGCGCTGGCGGCGGAGATGGAATTCATCAAATTCCCCGGCGCCGCCCACTGGCTCCGCACCCAGGCCGACGAAGAGATGTTCCACGCCAATTTGTTCTACACCCACTTGAACAATCGAAGCGCCCGGATCATATTCGAGGAAATCAAAAAGCCCGACTTCAAAGTCACCACGCCCGCCGAAGCCTTTGAAATGGCGCTCGGTCACGAATTCTCCGTCACCAGGCGGATCCACGCGATGATGTCGCAGGCGCTGACCTTGGGCGATTTTCCGACCGTCAACTTTCTCCAGTTCTTCGTCGGGGAGCAGGTCCAAGAGGAACGCGCCGCCGAGCAGGTGATCGACCGGCTGAAAATGGCGGGCAAAAATTCCGAAGCTTTGCTCTTCGTCGACGCCGAGCTCGCCGCCCGTCCGGCAGCGACCCCGCCGACCGGAGTTGCGGTGTAATGACCATCCGCACCGGAATCACCGGCTGCCGGGGATTCATCGGCGCGGCGCTGGCGAGACATCTTGAGTGCCATCCGGCATTTGAAGTGGCGGATTCGCCCTTTGACGCGCACCGGCGCGACGCTTTTGCCGCCGGATGCGAGGTGATCGTCCACCTCGCCGGGGTCAGTCGCGGCGAAGACGGCGCGGCGCTCTATGCCACCAATGTCGGCATCGTCCGCGAGTTGATCGCGACGCTTGAGCGGGTCGATTTCCGCGGCCGGGTACTCCTCGGCTCGACCACCCATATCGGGCGCGACACGCCGTACCACGCGAGCAAGCGCGAAGGCGCCCGGCTGCTGGCGGAGTGGGCGGCCAGGCGCGGCGGGAGTTTCACCGCATTGCTGATGCCGAATGCGTTCGGTCCGGGTTCGAAACCGTTTTACAATTCGGTGGTTTCGACCTTTTCGGCACAGTTGCGCGCCGGGGAGACGCCGGTCATTCCGGCCGACGCCGATCTGGCGCTGATTGACATTCAGAGCCTTTGCGCCGCGATCGCCGGAATCATCCTCGCAGGTCCGGACGGACGGCCCGAAATCGCGATCGATCCGGTCGCCGCCCTCCGGCTTTCTGAACTGAAAGAAAAATTGCAAACGTTCCGCGACCGCCCCGAAACTCCGCTATCGGGCCGATTCGAAAACGCGCTTTATCAAACGTATTACTCATATCCGGAGAACATCAAGCGATGAACAAAGTCAAGCTCGGCCTGATCGGGGTCGGCAACATGGGCTCCATGCACGTCAAAAGCATCGGCGAACTCAACAATTGTGAACTCGCCGCAATCTGCGACCGCAAAGAATCCGTGCTCGATCGTTACGCCGATGCACCCTTTGCCAAATTCCGCGACACCGAAACATTCTTCAAGGCCGCCGACATCGACGCGGTGCTGATTGCGGTGCCGCACTACAGCCACGTGCCGCTGGCGCTGCAGTCGCTCGAACTCGGCAAGCATGTCATCGTCGAGAAGCCGATCGCGGTCGAAAAAGCCGACGCCTGTCGCCTGGTCGCCGCGATCAAAGCCCATCCTGAACTCAAAGTCGCCGCGATGTTCAACCAGCGCACCATTCCCGCCCACCGCAAAATCAAGCAGCTGATCGACAGCGGCGAGCTTGGCGCGATCCGCCGGGTCAACTGGATCATCACCGACTGGTTCCGTTCGCAGAGCTACTACGACTCCGGCGAGTGGCGAGCAAGCTGGCGCGGCGAAGGCGGCGGGGTGCTGATCAACCAGTGTCCGCATCAGCTGGACCTCATGCAGTGGTTCTTCGGCATGCCGGACGAAGTCTACGCGCGTATGTCGTTCGGCAAATATCACAAAATCGAAGTCGAAGACGACGTCACCGCCTTTTTGAGCTACCCCGGCGGCGCGACCGGGGTTTTCATCGCCTCGACCGGCGAGGCCCCCGGCACCAACCGCTTGGAGATCACCGCCGAGCGCGGCCGGCTGGTCTTTGAGGGCGGCAAGCTCTCGTTTCTCCGCAATGAAATCGAGACCGCCGAATTCTGCCGGACCACCCCGACCTTCTTTGAACGCCCCCCGGTTTGGGAGGCGGCGATCCCGGCCGAGGCGGGCAATCCCCACGCCCACCGCGACATCATCGAGAATTTCTGTACCGCGGTGCTCACCGGGAGTCCGCTTCTGGCTCCCGCCGAGGAGGGGATCCGCGGCCTTGAGCTCGGCAATGCGATGCTGCTTTCACATCTCGCCTCCCGACCGGTCAAACTCCCGATCGACGCGGCCGAATTCTCGAATCATCTGGCGAAACTCATCGCCAATTCGACTTATCAAAAAACGGAAGTCGCCGCCGGCACTCCGCCGCCGGATCTTTCGCAATCATACGGAGCGTAAAAAGTGACATTTCAGATTCCTGAGGGGGGAGCCATGCTGGTCGAGCGGGGCCGTTTCGCCATCAAACTGGCCGAAACCGACGCCGAACTGGCGATGGCGCAGGAGTTGCGGTACCGGGTATTTCACGACGAACTCGGCAAATTGCAGAATTGCAGCGACCGCGACAATGACGCGTTTGACCGCCAGTTCAACCATCTTTTGGTGATCGACCGCGAGGCTAAACGACTTGCCGGCACCTATCGCATGCAGTCGTCCGAAGCGGCCCGCAACGGGCTCGGGTTTTACTCCGAAACCGAGTACGAGATTGAGAACTTCGACCGCATCGCCGCCGAAACGTACGAAGTCGGCCGCTCCTGCGTCGCCCCGGAATACCGCAACGGCGCGGCGATTTCGCTGCTGTGGGCGGGGATTCAGGAGATGAAGAACCGTTGCAACTTCCGCTATCTCATCGGCTGCGCCAGCATCGAGAGTGAATCACCGGAGACCGGCTGGAGTTTGTTTGAGCGTTTCCGGACCGACGGCCACCTGAGTCCGCTGATCTTCGGCCGCAGCCGCGAAAGCTTCAAACTGACGCCCGGCACGCCGGGTGAACCGCCCCCTCTGCCGCCGCTCTTCAAGGGCTACCTCCGGCTCGGCGCCGGCATCGCCAGCGAACCGGCGCTTGACCGCGACTTCGGCTGTATCGACTTCCTGATTCTTTTCGACTTCGAAGAGATGACCGCGCGTTACTCGCGCCACTTCAGTGGAAAGTCGAATTGAAAAAACCGCAAAGCCGTGCTATAATAAAACCGCAATTCAGTGAAAATGAGGTATTATAATGCGGTTTTTGCGCATGGTCTGGCGGATTACGCTCCTGATCGGCTGGTTCGGAGTCTGTTCATTGCTCGCCGTTCCCTGGAAAATTCGCGGCAAAGCCCGCGGTATCCGGCATAATCTGGCGGTCACCCGGCTATGGGCACGCGGCGTTTGCCGGATCCTCAATATTCATTTGAAAGTGATCGGAGACCCCGATTCCTTTGAGGGCGGTATGATCGTCTCGAACCATCAGGGGTACGCCGATATCCTGATCTGCGCCTCGGTTTTCCCGCTTCGCTTCGCCCCCAAAGTGCAAATCCGGTCCTGGCCGTTCCTCGGCTGGTTCGTCAGCTTGAATTTCCCGGTCTGGATCGACCGCGAATCACGAGCCAAGGCCGCCGAAGTGGCGACCGAGCTTGAGTGGACTCTTCAGGAAAAGCTCTCGATGCTGGTCTATCCGGAGGGCACCAGCACCGATGGCGGCGAGTTGCTCCCGTTCAAGTCAACGCCGTTTGAACCGGTCGTCAAATTGCAGCTCCCGGTGCTGCCGATCCTGATCCGTTATATCGAAACGCCGGACCGCTATCCGATTGCCTGGTACGGCGACTTCACCTTTTTGCCGCACGTCGGCAGTTTCATCAGCCGCAAGCGAATCGACGCGATGCTGGAGATCCTGCCCCCCGTCCGCCCCGAACCCGGCGAAAGCCGCAAGGAACTCGCCAACCGGATCCATGACAATATGGACAAAGCGTATCGGAGATCATGATGAAAAAAAACAACCTCTTCTCTTCGCTGTTTTCGGCCTGGGATATGCTGCTCGACATTCCGATTCCCCGCGCTATGGCTCAGTCTGCCGGATACCAGAGCGGCGCGCCCGCGATGCCGCAATGGACGCTGCTGGCGATGCCGGTCCTCGGCTTGCTGGCGGCGCTGCTGCTGGAACTCTGCGGCGCGGCCTACGGCGCGATCTTCGGCCCGCCCGGCGCGGCACTGCTCTTCGCCCTGACCGCCACGGTGTTTCTGGAGTACAAGGACTCCGGACGCGGCACCGTGCTTTTGGTCACCGCAATCAGCGCCAAAAGCCAGAAGGTGCCGCTCACCGGATTTTTGCCGCAGCTCAAAGCGCCGCAGCTGGCCGACCTCACCGGCGCGGTGCCGGTGCTGGCGCTGGTGCTCATTGAGCTCTTCAAGCTCGGCTCGCTTTTTGCGCTTTATCACGGCAACGCGATGATCTTCCTTTCGGCGATGCTGCCGCTGTCTTTCGCGGTTCAGGGTTTTCTCGGGACCATGCCGGATCTGGCGACCGGGCGGCAATTTCTGTCGATCCGGGGGGGAGCCGAGGGCCAGATCTTCATCGTCGCGGTGTTCATCGCGCTTTTTGTGGCGATCCGTTTCCCGGCGGCGGTGCTGGCCGGGGCCGGAGCGGTGCTGCTGCTGAGTTTCGGGGTGCGGAGTTTCTCCGATAAACTCTACGGCGGCATCAGTGCCGAAATGATCACTCTTGCCGGAGCGGTGGCGGAGCTGCTGCTGCTTGCCGCCGGCGTGCTGCTGGCCCTCAAATGAATGACCCAAAGGCTTCCGCGGCGAGGCTGGTCGAGTACATCGAGCTCAAAATCCTGAGCGGCGACTACCCGCCGGGCGCATTGCTGCCCTCGATCCGGCGGATGGCGGCCAAGTTTGACATGAACTACAGCGCCGCCTACCGGACGATGGGGGAACTGGCCGGACTCGGGGTGCTGTTCCGCGACGAATCCGGCGCTTTCCGCGCCGGGCGGCTGCTGCCGGTAAGCAAGTGCCCGACCCGCAAGCTCGCCTTTCTCGAAGAGGGCAAAGCGGAGAATCCGAGCGGATTGCTGGGATCGGCGGTGCTGGGAATCCGCGACGAGCTCCTCGGCAAAGAGTACCAGCTCGACGAAATTCCGATTCATCCGATCAACTTCGCCCAGAGTCACCTGACCGAACTCGGCCGGCAGTACGACGGACTTTTTCTGCTCAATTCCTACGACTGGTATTTGAGTTCATTTGAGTGCGCCTGCCCCGCGGTGGGGATGCTGATGCTGAATTCCTACGGCGGTCGGCTGTCGCTCTTCAATCTCGATCCTTTCGACGCCGCGCTGCAGGCCCGCGAATATTTCATGCACCGCGCAAGGGTGCATAACGTGATTGTGGTGTCGAGCACTGCGCCCGCCTTCCGGGTGCGCGGCAAGGTGTTCCAGTTTTTCTGGGAGGAGATCGGCGGCAAACTCTTGTTTCTCGACGGGGACCCGCCGCCGGACTACCAGTATCCCGAAGACTGGGGTATTCTCTTCACCTCCGACTCGCGCGCCGCCAACGCGGTCAGCCAATACCGGGAGACAACCGGCCGGGACCTGACCGCGGATCGTTCCGTGCTGAGTATGGACGGCAAAAACATACTGGCTCCGGATATGTATCCTTTTACCTCGATCGGCATCAACTGGCGCAGACTCGGCCAGCTGATGTGCCGCGAATTGATGCGCAAAATCGAAGATCCGCTGGCCGACAGCCGCAATCTCCTGCTGCCCGGCAAGCTTCACGACTTCGACTCCATAACGAATCAAAAAAATCAACCAAAAACAAGCTCAAAAAACAAAAACAAAGCGATTTAGGAGAATCAAAAAAATCACTTTTTGCCCGCTTTTTTTCATTTCCTTTTGCTTTTCCCTCAATATTTGGTTATAATTTGGTCGGGTTCAAAACCGCAAAATTTTCCAAAGAAGGAGCAAAAGCGGATGCAAAAAAGGACTGGATTCACTCTGATCGAGCTGTTGGTGGTGATCGCCATCATCGCCATTCTGGCATCGATGCTGTTACCCGCGCTGAATCAGGCGCGGGAAAAAGCGCAGGCTGCCAAATGCATCAACACGTTGAAGCAGCTTGGCGTGTATGAGAACATGTATGCGCTGGATTCGGACGACTTTCTGGCGCTGACCATCAATTACAACGTCTATCACCAGAACTGGTTTGAAATTCTCGCCGCCTACGCCACCGGCACCAGGGACGGCACCAACCAGAAAGGGAATTCGCTTTTCTTCGAACAAAAAAAACGCGGCTGGTACACCTACGGATTCCCGCAGGTTCCGCTCTGCCCGAGCGTCAAGGATCCGGTGGTCGACATGAACTGGACGCCGGCCCAGGTCGCGATCAATGTCGGCCGCGGCGGCTATGCCCGCAGCAAGGATTTCGGGTATATCTACAACAATCAGTACTATGCCTGGAGCGGTCACGACTTCGCCCAGGGAAAAATCGGCCGGGTTCGTTTTCCCTCCAAAACCGTGCTGACCGCCGACGGCTACATGTACTATTTTACGGTGGAAAGCCAGTGGCTTGATTACGCCCGCGCCCCGCACAGTCACCAGACCAATATCCTGACCCCGGACGGCCACGTCGAAATCGTCCGCACCGGACCGCAGCGCCTGACCTACGGCGGCGTCACCGTGCCGTGGAACAAAATCGGCTTGCACTGGCGCAAGGACGGGCGGCTCGATGCCAACGGTCTGCCCGCCCACGGCGGCAGTTGAGCCGCCGTCCGCGGTGTGCCAAGTGACGGAATCCGCCGGTTGCCCCCCCGGCGGATTCCGATTGTGTTGAAAACCGACTTTATTGAGAGGAAATACTGATGATGAGATTCAGGCAGTTGATGATGGCGGCAATGCTTCTTGGCCCGTGGCTCGCTACAGCGGGGCCGGAAAGCCGCTTCACCGATCACGGCGCGCCCGCGCCGGTGTCGCTCGCCCGCGGTTCGGCGGCGACGTTGGACGGCGAGGGCAAACGCGTGCTGCTGGTCTGGCAGACGGATATTCGCAAACTCCTGGCGATCGATATTGAGAGCGGCAAGGCCAGGCAGTTCGACCTCCCCGACTTTCCGTCGCCCGAGCCCGGCGGCGGGAGTTTCGGCTTGCTTCATTCGCGCAAAAACCGGTTCTACACCCAGATCGGGCCGTGGACGGCGGGGCTGAAACCGGGGACTTTCTATGAATTCGACCCGGCGAAGATGGAATTCACCTTTCGCGGGCGGACTGCGAACACCTTTGCGATGTCGTTTCACGAGGACAAGGGCGGCGTGATCTGGGCGGCGCTGTATCCCAATGCCCAGCTGATCAGTTTCGACCCCGCCACCGGCAAACTCACCGACCACGGCGAACTCAATCAGGAGCCGTGGAACCAGTACCCCCGCAGCGGCATCGCCCGCGACAAAGAGGGGTGGGTTTATGTCATCATCGGCTATACCAAAAGCCAGATCCTCGCCTACAACCCCGCCGACGGCGCCAAACGCGCACTGCTCGCCGAATCCGAACGCGCCACGTCCAAGGACGACAGCGACAGCGTCGGCAAAGTCTTCCTCGGCAAAGACGGCGAAGTCTACGGCAAAACCATCACCCCGTCGGGCTGGAAACACTACCGGCTCGCCGGCGGCAAGGCGACCGAACTGCCCGGCCCTCCCGCGGTCGAGCCGGTTCCCGAACGCGCCGCCAGCCGCTGGGCCGACTTCACCGACTTCCCCGACGGCAGCAAAATCACCAAACTCGAAGTCCCCTTCAAGCGGTTGACGTTGCAGGAAAAAGACGGCAGTGAGCGGATCATCCGCTTTGACTACGACGCCCCGGGGGCGAAAATGGGCGGCGTGTTCACCGGACCGGACGGCGGGATATACGGCACCACCGCCTATCCGCGCTTCGTCTTCCGCTTTGACCCGGCAAGCGGCAAATTCTTTCTCCACCAGGACACCAACGCGGGCGGCCACTGGAATGCGTGGGTGACCCGCGGCAAAGCGATTTACGGCGGGTTTTACCCGTGGGGCATGATCCGCGAAATCGACACCGCGCGGCCGTGGACGCGAACCGATTGCACCGAGCTGGACAAGGCCGATTACGGGCGTTCGCTGCGTTCGACGCCGCATATTCACCGCCCCAATACGTTGCTGCTGCTCAACGACGGCGACCGCATGATCCTCGGCGGCACCCCGGATTACGGGCACACCGGCGGCGGGCTGACGATTTTCAACGCCGCCACCGGCAAAGGGGAGACGATCGGGCACGAAAAACTGCTGCCGAACCAGTCCACCGTGGCGCTCGCCAATCTTCCCGACGGCAAAGTCTTCGGAGTGACTGCGATCACCCCCGGCACCGGCGGCAAGGCGCTGGCGGAGGCGCCGGAGTTCTATATTTTTGATCCCGACCGCAAGGAGATCGTCTGGCACCAGGTCAGGCCGCATGTCAAGGGGGATATTTCGATGATTTACGACGCGGTGAAGGGGGATGACGGCAAGGTTTATATCCTCGACGGCAAGACGGCGAAGCTTTATGCCTTTGACCCCGCCAAGCGGGAAATCGCCGGCGAAACCGACCTGGCGGCGTTCGGCAATGTCGCGCCGGCGCCGGGGGCGGGGATTATGCGCAAGGATACCGACGGCACGTTGATCATTCTGATGGAAAAAGCGCTTGTGACGTTCAATCCGGCCGACGGCAAAGCGGCAAAGCTCGCCGATCTCCCGGTCAAGGCCTATGGATCGATTGCAGTCACGCCGGAGCGGATTTACTTTGGCTCCGGTTCACATTTGTGGAGTTATCAACGCTGAGGACTATCATGAAATTGTTGCTGTCTTGCCTGTTTTCCGCCGTCGCGTTATGCCTGATTGCGGCGGAAACGCCGAAACTGACCCGCACCGTAACCCGGCCGTTTCCGGCCGACTTCAAGGGCTTCACGCCCAAAGCGACGCTCGATCTCTCCGGCGGAGCGATCATCCGGGCCGAAACCGGTTCGCTTCGCGGCTTCGAGGACGAACTTCGGAAGGAGCTCAAAAAAACGTACGGCGTCGAGCTCCCGGTGATGTCCGCCGGCGACGCGCTCAAAGCGGGCAAAACGCTGGTGCTTTTCGGCGAAAACCGCAGCAATATGCCGCTCCGGCGGCTGACCGGAGCCTCCGCGATTGAGAGCATCCAGAAACCGGAATTCTACGAAGCAAGAATCTATCCCGAGCTCCTCGACTATCCGGCCGGAGTGGTTTACTTCGGCGGCCGGAGCGCCGGCAAAGTGCTCGCCGCGGTCCGTGCCGCGGCAAAGGCCAATCCCGATCCGGCCGCGCTTCCTTTTTTCATTGAGCGCGAAGACCTCCGCAATCACGAGGTTGATCCGGCGGCGGTCCAAAAAGAGATCGAGGGAGTCAAAGCCCACCTCGACAGCGACGCCAACTGGATTCCGAACCAGACCGTGATCCGTTTGTTCCGTCCGACATTCGCCAACTTCCTCGCCACCGGCAAGCCGGAATACGCCCGGGCGATCGCGGCGATGCAGCAACTCTATCTTGAGAACTTCCAGCGCAACATCAAGCGCTTCGACAAGAGCGGCCCGGCGCCGTCGTTCCTTTTCCACGAATACGTCTGGAAACTTGAAATCGTCGCCCAGTCGCCATACTTTACGCCGGAGGACCGCGCCCGCGCCGCGGAGCTGATGCGCCAGGTCGCCGAGAACTGCTTTGACTACTACGAAATGCGTGCTCCGATGAAGGATTACGCGGCGAATGAACAGAACTACCATACCAACCACGAAACGTTCTGCTCGCGGTCGGTCTACTTCCTGAGCGAACACCTGCTCCGGCATTACAACTACGCCCCCGCCCGTTACTGGCAGGCGGTGGCGCTCAACAACCTTGGCGGCGTCGCCGACCAGCCGATCGGGCCGGAGGATTCGGCCGCCTACCAGTATTTGAACTATCAGATATTTACGGAATACGTGATCGCCTCGGGGAAGTTCGATTTGCAGTTTTTCAACTCGGAAAAGTACCAAAATTACATCCGTTACTGCAAAGCGCAGTACTGTCACCTCGGCGTCACCAGCGGCTACGGCGACAATCCGCCGCTCGGCAACGCGTGGAGTTTCCCGGCGCTCGGCAACGCGCTTTCGGTTTTCGGCGACCCGGAAGCGGAGTCGCTGCTTGCCTTGATCTACCGCCGGACGCCGCATGCGTCGTTCCGCTCGATGATCGACGCGATGAACATCGATACGACCAAACCGCTGGCGATGAGCGACGACCTCCGCGGACTGAGCGTGTTTGCGCTTGACGATTTCCGGCTCAAATTCAATCAGGCCGACGGCCTTTTCAAATACCCGGTGCTGGACAAAGCATTTTTCCGCAGCGGCTGGACTCCGGATTCGGACTTTGTGGTTCTTTCGGGCATTTCGGGAGCGGCGCACGGACATTACGACGCCAATGCGTTGATCCAATATCTTGACGGCGAACATTACTGGCTGGTTGACGGCGACTACATCCGCCGCTACCCCGAGAATCACAATACCGTCAACGTCAGCCGCAACGGGGTGAGCCGCCTCGCAAACGACCGCGCCCCGAGTCGCTTCGGCCAGCTCCGTTTCGCCGCGATGACGCCGGACAAGCGATCCGCCGTGACCGCGACCGCGGTGGAGGACCTCAACGGCGTTGACTGGACGCGTTCGCTCGCCTACTACGCCGGACATGGCTTCTGGGTGATCGACGAATTGCAGGCCAAATCGCCCGGCGACTACCTCTTTGACTGCCGTTTCCGCACCCTTGGCGACAAGGCGGCCGAGGATGGCCAGAACGTGCGCTACCGCCAGAAGCCGTCGGGCGCTGACGATAACCGGACAGACTTCTTGATCACTGCGGCCAACGACGCGGTGCGTTCGCTCGACACCGATTTCGACACCGGACACAGCGGAGAAAACGGATATTACCAGAATTACAAGTTCGCCGACAAATACACCCGCAATCATCTCCAGCGGATCGCTCGCCCGCTCAAAGCCGGGGAGAGTGTTCTTTTCGTCAACTATCTTCAGGCGCGCGACCGCCGCAACGGGGAATTGCCTCGCATTTACCAACTCGCCGACCGTGCCTGGATGCTGGTAGACGGCGATGTTGTCCGGTTGGCAGTGCTCGGCAAATGGAGTGCTCCGGGGATCGAAATCGACGCGGAGCGCTGTTTCATCGGCCCTGAGGGCGTGATTGCCCAGGGGCCGAAAGCGCTGAAACTCGGGCAATATGCGCCCGCGCTTGGCGGCAAAACCGAATTCAGCGCCGACGCCACGCCGGAACTTGCGGCCGCGTTGCGGGAAGCGGCCAAACTTGCCGGCGAAGCCAAACTGGTCAAGAACCGTGCTCCGCTGGTGATCGACGTCCCGGCATTGACGGCGCGTTCGATTGAACTTCCGGGTCGGGCGAGTGCGATGGCCGCCGGTGGCGGTTATTTCGCAGTCGGCACCGAGAACGGGCGCTTCCTCCTCTATGACCAAGCCGGCAAACTTGTTTTCAGCAAAGACTTGCAAGCTCCGGTGCGGGCGGCGGCGATCATTGAAAGCGCGCCCGGCGTCTACCGTTGTTACACCGGAACCGAGCCGTTGGTGCTAAAGGAAAGCGGCGGTGCGGCATCTCCGTTCTATTGCTTTGACCTGGCAGGCAAGGAGCTTTGGAAGCGTGAAATTACGCCGATTCAGGGGCGTAACGGCACGGTACGGACGATTTTCGCGGCCAGGTTTCCGCAGCCGACGGTGGTTATCGGGACAGAGAACTGGCGTTATTTCGCCTTTACTCCGGACGGCAAAGAGCTGTGGGGGAAGCAGGTTTATCACGGCGCGACATCGGGCTGTGCCGGAGATGTCAATGGAGACGGCATTGACGAAATCGCGGCTGCGGGCGAATACATTTACGGTCCGGTGCTGGATGTCAAAGGGAATGTGATTGCGGACAAATACACCACGCTTTACGCCGGGGTGAGTGCGATGGCCGACATTGACGGTGACGGCAGGAAGGAGCCGATTTTTGGTCGGGCGTCGCATGAGCTGGACATCCGTGAGGTCAAGGGTGGGAGCAAGGTGGCCAAGGATAGCGTTGCGCTGGGTGGGGAGCCGGTGGCGATTGTGCCGTTGGAGCGCGGGGGGGCTCGTTTCGCGGTGGCGGCGACTGACGGGACGGTACGGATATACAATGGCAAGTTGGAGGAGGTGGTGTGCTGTCGTTTTGAGACGCCGTTGGAGGCGCTTGTTGAGCGGGATGGGAAACTTTATGCATTTGCCTGTGAGGGGATGGTTTACGAGCTTGATTTTGGGGGGAGGGTGTTGCGGCGGCTGAAGACGGGGTTTGATGATGCCGGGTTTAATCCGGCGCGGCTGGCTGTGGCCGGGGATGTCCTTGGTGCGGCGGTCGGTGCCCGCCTCTACCTGATTGAAAAATAAAAAAGCGCGAAGCGCCAAAAAGAAAAAAAAGCGCGAAGCGCCAAAAAGAAAAAAAAGCGCGAAGCGCCAAAAAGAAAAAAAAGCGCGAAGCGCCAAAAAGAAAAAAAGGCGCGAAGCGCCCAACCCCGCCCCCCGTCGTACGGGGTCGCAGTCCAGGGGGCGAACACCCCTGGTCGCTCCGGCTCCACCGGAGCGACCAGCGTTTCGCCGCTGGACCACGCCTCCGTGCGACGGAGGGCGGGATTGGGCGCTTCGCGCTTT
>JBFWIO010000036.1:0-13437 GCA_050255955.1 Victivallaceae bacterium | reverse complement strand
AGTTTTGACAGTGATGCTTTATGCCCTGGTGGTGGTGGTTGCACTGCTGCTGATCGGGCTGATCCTGATTCAGCCGTCGAAGAGCGGCGGCCTCGGGGCGACTTTCGGCGGCGTCGGCGAATCGGTGTTCGGCGGCCAGGCGGGGAGTCATTTGACCAAGGCGACGGTGATTCTGACCGCGGTCTTCTTCATCTTTACGCTGCTGCTGGCGACCCTGATCGGTCACGGCGCGAGCAAGCCGGATGCGATTCGCGGAATCGACGCCGCGTTGAAGAAAGCGGAAGTCGCCGCACCGGCGGCCACCGCTCCGGCGGCGGTTCCGGTCAAGCAGGATGCGGTTCCGGCCGGACCGGGAACGGAAAAGCGCTAATCTAACGGGGAGTTTTCGGGTTATGAAGCGGATTTTGAGCATAATTTGCCTGGCGGCGCTGTTGCTCGGCAACGTGGCCGCAGCCGCGACTCCGGGCGTGTCCAAGCGCAACAAAGGCGCCGACATCGATGTCACCGACGTCCGCATCCGTTTCTACGATACCCCGCTCCTGCAATACAGCAACATCAACACTTCGGCCAAAAGCGGTAGCGGCCGCGCCAAGTGGGCGATGCTTGAAATCACCTATCTGCCGCTGGCCTCACCGCTGGCTCCCGCCGGCTGGTACGACGACGTCACCATGGAGGGCACGGTGGTGCTCAACTCCGAAACCCGGGGCAAGGGCGACACCCTCTACGTGGTTTTTTCCGGCAAAACCCGCTTCTTTACCATCCAGGCGGACGGCAAGAGCCATTTTGCAATGCTGCTGATTCCGCCGAAGCTGATGGACCGCTATTTCATCAGCAACAAAAACTTTTCCGTGGAGATGTTCGTCGCCGCCAGCGTCGAATTTTACGGACCCGGCCGGGTGCTCCTCGGCGAGGGTTATTGGTCGAACGGCTTCATCAAGAAAGAGTCCGACGTCGCCAAGGCACGCGCCCTGATGCAGAAATTTTCCCAGAACTACAGCGACGTGGTCCGCCTCCGGGGCGGGCTTTATTCCAAAGAAAAAACCCCTTGGGCGGGAAGCAATTACGATTATTATGACCTGATCTACGACGAAGTTTCGTCTGATGGCGGGCAGAGTATTGTCAAGTAGTATATACATATATGTAACCGGTAGTGACAGGAAATGGCAAAAAAAGAACAGTCAGTCTTAGCAATCGACATCGGCGGCGCCAGCCTGAAAATGGCGGAGTTTTCCTATCCCGAAGCCGGTGGCGTGGTTTTGGAGAAGTTCGCTTTCCACGATTTTTCCGATCGTGACGCGGATCCGGTCGAGGCATTTTCCGAAGCCTACCGCCAGCTTTTGACGGAACATGGCTTCAAGGCCAAAAACGTCTGTCTGTCGATCTCCGGACAATCCTCCTTTTCGCGGCTGGCGAAACTTCCGCCGCTGATCGGCAACAGCGCTTCGATCAAAAAGATCATCGAATACGAGGCAAAGCAGCTGATTCCGTACCCGATGGAGGAAGTGGTCTGGGGCAGCCAGCTGATCAGCCACGTTCAGACCGTCGAGCGCACGGTCGAGCCCGAAGAGCCGGGCGGCGAACCGATCGTCGAAGTCGAAGAGACCGAAGATTTCGAAGCTTTGATCGTCGCGGTCAAAATCGAACAGGTTACGGCTTATACCGATATCATTCAGGACTCCGGCAAAGAAATCATGTCGGTGGATATCGCCCCGGTGGCGATGTTCAATGCCGCCAAAGCCAGCCAGTGCGCCGGCGATGAGAGCGTCCTGCTGCTCAACATCGGCGGCCGCTCCTCCAATCTGGTGATCGCCGACTCCGGACGGGTGTTCGTGCGGAGCATTCCGATTGCCGGCGACACCATCACCCAGCTGGTTGCCAAAGAGTTCGGCATCGCTTTTGCCGAGGCCGAGGAGTTGAAACGCCGGCAGGGCTTCGTCGCTCTCGGCGGTGCTTACGAGGAACCCGAGTCGGAAGTGGCGGCGACGATCTCCAAGATCGCCCGTAACGTGATGACGCGTCTCCACGGTGAAATCAACCGTTCGATCAACGTCTGGCGTTCCCAGCACGGCGGCAATCAGCCCAAGCAGATGCTGCTTTCGGGCGGCGGCTCGCTGATGTTCTACACCCAGGAGTTTTTCCACGAAAAGTTGCGCATTCCGATCGACTACCTCAACGTTTTTTCCACCGTCAGTCTGGGTGCCGAGGTTGATCGTCAGAAGCTGCTCGACGTAGCCCCGATGTTTCCTGAGCTGATCGGGATGAGTCTTCACAGCGTCACTACCTGCCCGGTCGACATTTCGCTGATTCCGAAATCGATCGAATTTCAGAAGTCGTTTCAGCGCAAAAAGATTTATTTCTACATCAGCGCCGGTTCAGTGGTGTTGTGTCTATTGATCTTCCTCTCCGCGATCATGCACCGCACCAGCTACAGTATGTCGCTGGTCAGTCAGACCAAGGGCGGGGTCGAGGAAACCCAGAAGATGCAGGACCGGATCAAGAAAATGATGGGCGAACTCGGCGGCGTCAAGTCCCAGTATCAGGAAGCCGCCGATTTGCTCAAGCCGCGCGGCAAGTGGTTCGACATGCTGGAGGAACTCCAGTCGATCATGCCGGATACGATGTATATCGTCGCGCTGGAAGGAGTCGGGACCGAAATCGCCCCGACGGCGGCGGCGGCTCCCGACCAGAGCGACCCGGGTTCCCTCTTTGGTCCGATGGATGCTCCCCAGCCCGGTTCCCAGCCGGCGGCGTCACTTCCCGAGGTCAAGAAATTCGAGCGCAAGAAAGCCGAACTGATTTCCGAAGTCAAAGAGCTGCGTTTGCGGTTCTATATGCTGGTTCTGGATAATGATCTGGCGGAAGACGAATTTCGTGCCGCGTTGAAGAAATCGAAGCATTTCTCGGATGCGGATGATGGTTTTGTGATTGAGGCGTTCGAATCCGGTTCGGGCAAGGACAACCTCAAGGCCTACACGGCGCTGATCAAACTTAAAGAACCCATCAAGAAATGACGGTGTGCGCATGAAACGTTTTGCAAAAAATAATATGGTGCTGCTGATTGTACTCGGCGTCACTCTGATTGTGGTGTTGGGGCTGATGGTTTTCGCGGTGATGGAACACACCCGGATGTACAGCAACTTTTCCCAGGCCGAAAACCTCAGCAAACAGATCAGTGAGCTGATCAAGCAGAATCCGGCCCCGGTCGCCGGCAATGTCGAGCCGATTCAATCGGAAATCGCGATGTACAAGGAAAAGACCGAGAAACTGCGTGCCCGGTTCGGCAACCTCGAAAAGCCGGCCCTGTTGGCTTTCGCCAAGACCCTCGGTGTCAAACTCCCGGAACTTCAGGCCGCGTTCCGCACCGCCTGGGAAAGCGACGCCAGCCGCAATGCGCTGGGCGGCCGCTACCGTTTCTACAACCGTTTCAAAAAAGAGTACCCCAAGTGGGATGAGGCGCGCGACGTATTCCGCCAGGAGTACCAGAAGGTCACGCCGGAGCCGCTTACCCCGGCCAACCTCGACGAGGTACTGCTGTCGGCGCTCGGTCTTCAGCGCAGCATGGACGGCGATCCCCAGAAATGTATGCGTTTCATGTGGACGATGCGTTCGCACATGATTGATGTTTTCACCGAAAACGGTGAAAAGAACGAAAAAGGCGATAAACGCGCCACTTCGATCATCGGCGAAGCCGGTTCGTTCGGTTTTGATTACAAAACTTTGCCGCTGCCGGAGAACATTCCCAACATCGTGCGCAACTGGAAAGTGATCGGCGACCTCGCCACCCGTCTTTCCAAAGCCGGGCTTGATTCGCTCAACTCCTTCAAAATCCGTAATCTGGCCGGCGAACGGGTTGGCGACTACATCATCTACCACTATACCGTCGGGGTGACCGGCGACATCAACCAGATCCGGGCCTTCGTCAAATCGCTGAACGACGCTTATGCCGAAAACCGGATCTATGTGGTCCGCAGCGTTTTCCTCTACGCCGACAGCGATGGAGCCCAGAACGTTTTCCGTGAACGTGCGGCGGAAGCCGAGCGGCTTCGGCTTGAACTTGAATCTGGTTCATTCGGCGGCGCCAATCCGGCGGATGGCGGCGGTGACAACCGCCGCAACCGCCGCGACGCCCGGCGTGCCGCGCCGGACATGCCGCCGGATATGCCCGGGGCGCGTCCCGAGGACCAGCAGCAGCAACAGCAGCCTACCAAAACCGCCGCCCAGCTTCGCGAAGAGCTGTTGAAAATGCCATATGACAAGCGGCCCGGCTACGGTAAGATCGTTTTCGGCGGAAGCAAAAAATGCGAAGCAGTGCTCGACATCGAATATATTTCGCTGGCGACGCCTGAGCTAAATTAGTGAGACGGAGGTCCTACCGTGGAATTTCTGAAGAGACATTATGAAAAACTGATTCTGGCAGTACTGCTGCTTTCCTTTATCGCCTCAATGGCGTACCTGGTGAAAATCGTCCAGGAAACCAGCCAGATCACCTTGAAAAAATTGCAGTTGCCGACCCGCGAGCCGGATTTCCATCTCCAGGCGGTCAAGCCGGACGATCCGAAATTCGATCAGAAAAAACTGTTTGAAGAAGGCACCTTGTGGGATGCATCAAAACCCCGCAAACCGGGTGCCGAATATTACTCCGATCTGGTTACGATTTTCGGCGTGGTCCGCTGCGGGCATGAGAATTGCGGCAAACTGATTCCGGCCGGCTATCTCGGCCACAAATGCCCGTTCTGCAAAAAAGAACTTTCCGAGCCGCCGAAAAACACCGATCCCAAAGTGGTGTTCGGCAACGCAACCGCCGAAGACCCCGACGGTTGCGGTATTCCGCACGACGTCAAGGAAAAATACGGCATGTCCAAAGACGATCCGCACAACGTGCTTGACGATCTTGACAACGACGGTTTCTCCAACTTGTACGAATACAAGGCCAAGACGGTCCTCAATGACCCGCGTTCGCGGCCCCCGCTCTGGCACCGGCTGCTGGTGCAGAAAATCGAATCGGTGGTGCTCCCCTTCAAGTTGATGAAGGTCAACACCAACAACAGTCAGGATCAGACCAAGTGGGATATCCAGATCAACCGCACCGACACCGGTAAATCGACTTTCACTTCGCTCAACGACGTACTCAAGATCGACGGTCGTGACTACCGTATCTCCAAAGTCAAGCTCGACCAGGTCAAAAAGACTGTCGGCGGCTCCGAGGTGGTGGTGGACAACTCAATCATCACGCTCGAACAGATCGGCGGCAAGACTGTCATTGAAATGCCGGTTGACAAGCCCGTGTTTTCGCCCGATCCCAAGGCTTTTTTGCTCGACACCGGCAACAACTCCGAAATGACTGTCGGCAACGGCGAAGAATTTTCGCTCGGCAACCGTTACACCGGAGTCGAACGCTACCGTGTTGAGGCGATTAATCAGGAAGAGGGTTCTCTGACTTTGGTTGACCGTACCCGCGGCAGTCGCAATTTCAACAAGCCGGTCGGCGAACCGGTGACTTCGCAAGGTAAGATTCCGCAGAATGAACGGGTCCGGGTGCGTTCCGGAGCCGACGCGGCGATTTCACCTGACGGCATGATGATGCGCTAAGTGAAGCAATTCATTTGAGTTTAAATATAAACATAAAGGTGGATGCAGTATGAACAACACGAGGTGGAATTCCTTCTCCCGGGCGTTGGGGTTAGCGGCTTTGATGCTGATGACCGCCGGCTCGGTGAACGCCGCGGAGGCGAATCAGTTGACGGCGCTGGCCGAACAGGTCAAGGACAGCCGGATGAAGCTGATTACCGAAGTGGACGGCCGCATGGCCGATGTCGACAAATTGCGCGACAAGGAGTCCTATGCCGAAGCGGACAAGATTCTCGAGGAGCTGATCCTCAAGCTGACTCCGCCCAAAAATGAGAATTGGGGCTCAGTGATCGACAAGCGCCGCGGAGAGCTCGAATATGAGCGCCGTTCGCTCAAGAACGAATGGGCTCGCACCTTGATGTCAAAAGCGCGCGCGGAAGCTTCCGCCAAACGCTATACCGAGGCCATGGCATTCGCTGCCGAGGCGGCTTTGGTGAATCCGTCGCTCGCCTCCGACGTCAACAGTTTCAACGAGAAATGCCGCCGGATGATGCAGGGCATGGCCTATGTCAAGGAAACCAGCATCAAGGAATTCGACAAGAATTACGAGCAGAACCTCAAATCGGTTGATGTTCTTTTGCGTGAAGCCAAAACGTTCTACGACAAAGGTCGTTATGAAGAGGCCCGGATCCGGCTTGAACGGGTTTTTCTGGTCGATCCCTTCAACCTCGACGCCACCGACATGCTCGGACGGGTTTACACCAAGCTCTACACCGCCGCCCAGGAGCGCCAGCGTGCCGATGTACAGGGCATGCTCGCCGCCAACACCTGGAGCTGGCCTGAGCCGATTTTCCCGACCGAAATGGAAACGGCCGCCCAGCGTCAGATTGAAGTCAAAAGCACCGCATCGGACAGCATTTACAGCCGGATGGAGCGGATTATTTTCCCGTCGGTTGAATTCGACGAAGCCGACGTGCTGTCGGTGATCCGCTTCCTCAACAACCGCAGCAAAGTCTACGACCCGGACAAGGAAGGGATCAACATCATCGCCGGTTTTGACAAATCGGTTGCCGACCAGCTCAATCGCGTCACCATGAGTTTCTCACGCATTCCGATGAGCGAAGTGCTGCGCTACCTCTGCCAGGACGTCGGGCTCAAGTACAAGGTTGACGACGGCGGCATCTTCATCGGGCGCAGCGTCGATGAAATGCAGACCCAGTCTTTTCCGGTGCGCGGCGACCTGATCGGCAGCATTACCGGTACCGGTACGGTCGATCCCGCTGCCATCTCCACCGACGGCGGCGCGGTGCCGACCACCCAGGTTCCCGTTCCGGCCCCTACAACCACCGGAACCGGTGAAGCCGGTTCCGGCGCCCTCGGCAAGATCGGTGAAGGGATCGACCTCAAAACCAGCAACGTACTGAGTTCGACCGTGGATACCCGTCAGGCCGCGTTGACCTCGGCTATTCTCAAAAGCTATTTTGCTTCGCGCGGGGTTCGTTTCGACGGCGAATCCTCGATCGCCTACGACCGCCGCGCCAACAAGCTGATTGTCCGCAATACGGTGGAAAATCTCCGCCGCCTCGACGAACTGCTCCGCCAGCTCGATGCCATCGAAACTCCGTTGGTGATGGTTGAAATCAAGCTGATCGAAATCAATGAAAACGACTGGCAGGAGCTCGGCTTCGACTGGTTCTTCAATTTGCAGGATGCCAACAACCCGCAGGCCCAGACCGGCCCCACCTATCCCAACAGCGGTTGGAACATGAATGAAACGCAGTCCCCGGTCCGCAGTACCACCAGTACTACCGGCAGTGGCACCAACATCAAACTGATCAACGACCTGAAACTGCTGCCGAACTTCGGCAACGGGATCTTCAAGGATACCAACGTCAACTTGGCGTTGACCGTCAACGCGGTCAGCCGCAATGACCGCAGTGAAGTGCTGTCGGCCCCGAAATTGATGACCAGCAGCGGCTCGCCGGCTTCGATCCGGATGACCAAGCAGTATTACTTCCCGGAAGAATGGGAAGCGCCGGAAGTTTCCAACAGCGGCAGCTGGCAGACCATCACCGTACCGGTTCCGACCTGGACTGACAACGGCACCGACATCGGCATCATCCTCAAGGTTACTCCTCAGGTTGAGCCCGACAACTACACGGTTTCGCTCGAGCTCCATCCTGAAGTGGTGACCTATCTCGGGCCGACCGACGACACGGTCACCATCTCCACCGGCTATATCGACTTTTCGTCCCGGACGCCGGAATATGTCACCACCTGGAGCCAGACTTACAACGTCTGGATGCCGATTATCGGCCGCCGCAAGCTGGACGTCAACGTCAAGGTTTATGACGGTGAAACCATCGTGCTGGGCGGGATGATCGACAACAAGACCGAGACCATCTACGACCGTTGGCCGGTGATGGGCGATATTCCGCTGGTGGGACGGCTTTTCTCCAGCCAGGCTGAAAAGAAGACCAAGAATAATCTTCTGGTATTTGTGACCACCCGACTGGTCAATAACGACGGTGTGCCGATCCGCCGCAATCAGCAGCGCGGCATGCCGGATTTTAATCGCTAACCCCGGGCTGGAGGCTTGATGATGTTTACAATGAATAAAGTTAGCATGACTTTGATGGTGGCGGTCTGCTCCTGCTCGCTGATGGCGGCTGCGGCCGGGGAGGCGGCGGCTGCGGCTGAAGCTAAAGCGGCAACGCCGGCTCCGGCGGCGCCGGCAGCTCCCGCCGCGGCGACGGTGACCGGCACCGGCGACAACACGGCCGTAGTGCGCAATTCGATCAACCGCTATGCGGTCTCGCAGCAGCAGATTGAGGCGAGCGCGGAGAAGATCGTGCGCGAAGCCAACGATCTTTACGGCGAAGGCAAGTACGAAGCGGCGGTCGCCAAATATCTGGAAGCGATCAAAGTATTCCGTTCTTTTGAAACCAATGCGTTTGAAAAGCGCATTGAGAACTGCCGGACGCTGATCAACAAGTGTTACTATTATATGGCCGAGGATGCGGTGGTCGCCGCTCACGAAAAGGCTCAGGTTCAGGATTATCAGGAAGCGATCAAGCTCTGCAAACAGGCGATGGAGTTCTATCCGGAATGCGCGCCGGCGGTGAAGCGAAAAATCGCCGAGTTCGAGAAACGGCGCGATGCGACCGAAACCCGGGTCAACACCAATGCCGAAAAGCTGCTGCCCGACCTGGTCGGCCAGGAGTATCGGATTCAGGTCCTGATGCGTCAGGGACAGGAGCTGGTTGCGGCCGGCAATCTGCAGCGCGCCGCCCGCAAGTATCAGGACGTGCTTTTGATTGATCCGTATAATGCGGAAGCGTTGAACAATCTGCGTTCGGCCAACGTTCGCAGCACCAATGTCGCCGAAGCCCGTTACAACAATGAACACCGCAAGCTGATCACCGAACTGGAATGGCGCTGGGCGAACCAGATTTCGCCTGAGGGTGAGAATTCGGCGGAGAACCAGATCAATGTTCCGGTCAAGAAAGAGAACGAAGATATCGCCGGGATTGACAAGAAGATTCGCAGCATCACCATTCCCCGGGTGGACTTCGAGGAAGTGACCATTCCGACTGCGATCAAGTTCCTTCAGGAAGAGAGCAAGCGCAACGATCCGGAAGGCGTCGGCGTCAATATCTTTTTGCGTCGCGCCTCCAGTTTGCCGGTGGAAGCGGCGGCGCAGCAGCAGAGTCCCGACGGCGCGGTAATGGATCCGGCGATGGCCGGCGGCGCTCCTGCTCCGGCTCCCGTCGCCACTCCCGCGGCAACCGCCGAGGGCGCGGCCGGTGCGGAAGTCGATCCGGAGGCGAATGCCAAGAAGATCAATTTGATCATTACCAAGAAATCGCTTTTCGATGCATTGCGCTATCTCTGCGACGCGGCCGGGCTGAAAATGCGGGTCGAGCGTTACGCGGTGGTGATTGCTCCCGAGAATGTTCCTTTGGACGATTTGGAAACAAAGATTTTCCCGGTGGAAAAATCGGCCTTCGGCGAAGTCAACGCGGAGGATTCGGCGGCGCTCAAGACTTTCTTCATCGACCGCGGGATCCGTTTCCCGATCGGTTCGCAGATTGTTTACGACACCCGGATCAGCCGTTTGATTGTGACCAATACGATTGAGAACCTGCGGGCGATCGATGATGTCATCCAGGTGATCTTGAGCGACAAGGATCCGATGGTGGAAATCTCCGCCAAGTTCATTGAAGTCGGCCAGAACGACCTCAAAGAACTCAGTTTCGATTACACCGTCAGCTACAACCCGAACAACGTTCCCTACGGCAACTACAATCCGGCCACCGGCACCATTCCCGGCTACAGCTCGCAGCGGCTGTCGTTCAAGGACAGTTTGACCGGCCTGACCCGCAACTACAACGGCGGGGCCAATGAGCTGTTTGTGGTCAAGGGCGTCGCCGGCGGGGAGGATGCGTTCGCCTATACCGCGAAGATTTTTGCCGCCAACCAGATGGATTCGAGCGACACGCTGGCTTCACCGCGGGTGACCACGCTGGCCGGCATGCCCGCCCATATCGAAATGGTCAAGGAAGTGCCGTTCGTCGATGAATACGACCAGGGCACCACCCAGCAGGGGAACAGCGCCAGCGGCGACACCAACAGTTCGACCCAGACCTTTACGATCATCGGGCCGTTCCCGACCTTTCAGGATCCGACTCCGCTCGGCATCATGATGGATGTCACGCCTGAAGTTGACAAAGTGCGCCGCACCATCCGGGTCCGGATGGCGCCGAAAGTGACCACCTTCACCGGCTGGACCACCTTTGAAAGCACTGACGCCAGCGGCAATATTGACCTGATGCGCAAGCCGATTATCGCGATCCGCGACATTGACACCACGGTTACGGTTTACGACGGTGAGACCATCGTCCTCGGCGGCGTCATCGACGATACGGTGGTGACGCTCAACGACAAGATTCCGGTGCTCGGCGATCTGCCGCTGGTGGGCCGGATGTTCCAGTCACGTTACACCCAGGCGGCCAAGAAAAATCTGCTGATTTTCATGACCTGCCGGCTGGTTAAGCCTGACGGGAGTCCCTTCTATCCGTCCGAACGGATCAACCGCGGATTGCCTGCCCTCGGCCGACTGGAATAAAGCGCCGAACTTAAAACGCCGGGAATCAATGATTCCCGGCGTTTTTTTTGGTGTTGAATTCAGCTGATTTGCAGTGGATGCTCGAAACGCTTTACCGGATCCTGAGCGAGCGATTCCAGGCAATCGCGCCATGATTCATTGCTTTGAGAGAACCCGGCGATTCGATCATTCATTGATTTCAACCGCCGGAGGCAAACAATCGGCTCGGAGGGTATCCGGAACCCGGAGTGGTGTTTCCGCAAAGCTCAATTGGCGGCGTTCAATCGGCGGAGGCGTTCTTCCAGATGCCGCCGCCGCTGAGTATACTCATTTTCGATAAGTCGAAACTCCGAATCGAGTAAATCAATTTCTTCGAGGAGTTCGAGTCGGCGTTTGGTTTGTTCGATCTCCTGGCGCGTGTTTTTCGGCGAATTCTGCATACTTCCTCCATAAATGATTTTTTTAGATTGGTTTCTATTTTCTGGCCGCGATTTTGCATCACGATGGCGAGTTCGGGGTTGCGGAGGCAGCGGTCGCGGATGAACTTGTGGACTGCCTGGCGGGAGATGTTGCGCTGCTTGGCAAGTTTGGTGAAACTGATTTCCGGATCGGCGAGTTTTGCGCGCAGAAAATCGAGGGTGGACAAGTCGAGCGAAGCCATAAATCCGATCACTTCGAGCAAATCGGCACGACTGTAGACTTCCGATCCGTTTTCCGCCGCTTCTTCATGCGATTCGGCCTCGGGCGCGCGGTTGTCCCACTCTATGGCACGACCCGGATGCATCGTCATCAGCGGCAGGTCTGCTGCCTCCCGGCAATACAATTCGAGCTCGCAGCGAGGGCATTCCTCATGTTTCCGATATGACTTGCCATAACATTTCATGTTGATCTCCGAACGGTTGATTGAATTCAGGCGAATGAGTGTTCACGGTTCGGTAAAAATGTCAACCGGGAAACTTTTCAAACTTTCGACTTAATATTAAACTTATTTTTCAGCGAATACTTAAAATATACCGGCGATTTAATTGATTTCAAGTAAAAAAAGATAATTTATTGTTTTTTATCTTGAATAAGCAGGAATATACGTTATAATTGATATATATTAAGTTTGGGATTAATGATCTATTTCGGGGATATCGCGGGTGAAGGCAAACTGAATTGTTTGTTTTTTCGCGATATTGTCCCGGTTTGGCGGCAGGGTTACAATCAACTCGGGAGGGTAGCGGAAAATGGAACACAAGGATTGCAGACAATCAGTCAACGGCTGGCCGGTTATCGCCCGTTATCTGGAGTTGCGAAGATGCCGACAGTGCGAATTGGCCCGGGTACTGTCGCTGTCGCCGGCGGCGATCACCCAGGCCAAACAGGGGGAGTCGCTGCTGAGTCCGGCGCAATTGGCGGCGATTGTCGATTTCCTGGGGATCAGCGAGGTTGATCTTTTGGAGTTTTACAGCTCGATTTTCAATGGGCGGATTATTGGGCGCCATGCGCCGAGCGAGCTTGAGGAGAAGCGTTTCGAGCTGCAGATACGGCCGTTGCGTTCAAATCAGCTGCCGTTGCGCAAGAAATATCACAGTTGTGTCGTTTCCGATCTTGCGACCTACGAACCGGCACTGGAGAAGTTGAGCGATTTTCTCCGGAGGCGCAAAGAATCAGGCCATAGTCTCGACCAGGTACGGTTGATTGCCGACCGGGCGATTGAGGGGCTGGTTGTGCCGCGCGGCAGTGTGATCTCGATTCATTGCGACGGGTATCCGAGCGCCGGCGAAATGGTGCTGGTGTGTCTGCGTGACCGCAGTTTTCGGATCAGCCGTTACCTGCCGGGCGATGGCGTGATTACGCTTGAGGACCAGTGGGGGGGCGGGAAATCGCTGGTCTGGCGGATTGCCGCGGACCCCGGCTTCGTCTGCTGGATGCGTCCGGTGATTGAGCTTGAGATTAAGCTTAAGGCCCTGCCTGACGAGTAATTATCCGGGATGCCCCTGAGGCGTCCGCGGGCGGGGAGCCGCATTACGGCTTCATTTTTTCATCAATCCGACTTGCAAATCCGAGTTCCGGGCCTATCTTTGCTGACGGTGAAATGAAGTTGGAAGGTTTTCTGATATGAAATTGATAGCGGCGATGTCCGGCGGGGTGGATTCTTCGGTCGCGGCGGCGCTGGCGCTACGTGAGGGGCACGAAGTGATTGGCGTGACCTTGCGCTTGAAGCATCCCGACCCGGATTTTTCGGCGGCGCAACTTTGTGCCGGCAAAAGCGACGAGGCGGCGGTGCTTTCGGTATGCGCCGCGCTGGGGATCGAGCACCGTTTCGTGGAGCGTTTCCCGGTCTTTGCCGAAAAAGTGTTGCGGCCGGCGGCGCTGGACTATCTTACCGGTTTGACTCCGAATCCCTGCTGCAACTGCAATGAACTGGTGAAATTCGCGACTTTGTTTGAGCTTGCTGATGAACTTGGCGCGGATGGGGTGCTGACCGGTCATTATGCCCGGATTGAGCGTACGGACGGGGATGTGCGGTTGTTGCGCGGCAGTGATCCGGCCAAGGATCAGACTTATTTTCTGTACCGGTTGCGGCGGTGGATGCTGGAGCGTCTTTATTTTCCGGTGGGGGACTTGACCAAGCCTGAGGTGCGCAAGGAGGCGGCGGCGCTGGGGCTGGTGACGGCGGGGAAACGGGATAGTCAGGATGCGTGTTTTCAGGTGCCGGGGGAGTGTTTTGGCGAGACATTGCGTCGTTTGTTTGAGTTGGCTCCGAAGCCGGGTAA
>JBFWIO010000035.1:0-13610 GCA_050255955.1 Victivallaceae bacterium | reverse complement strand
GAAGCCATCCGGGACTTGCTGCAAACAATATTCACGAAATGGGGAGTGATCGCCGAAGATGTAGTCGTCGAAGAGCGAATTGCAAAAGCTGTCTGAATGGCTCAACGTCGAACGCCCGGAGTTCCCGTGGAGCGCGGTTCAGGGATTTGCCTCGTACTGGAAGGACAGGAAAATCCTCTATCCGGTCGCGGCGATCCGGACTAAGGCGCAATGCTCCTGCGATGGCGGCGACCTTGAAGAGATCGAATACGACAAGGCCGGGAAGCCATATATTATGTGCTCCCGCACCGGCCATATTCGTTTCCTTGAGAAAGAGGAACTGCGCTATTGGAACTTCAGCGGCGAAGCCCTTGCTGCCATTCTGTCCGGACTGCTGGAATGCAAGGGGCTTCCGCAGGAGCTGATTCCGGCGAAACTGTGGAAGCTCGGCCAGACGGCGCGCCATCTCGGCGGGCAGCCGCGCGATGTCTATTTCGCGTTGCGCATGACTGCCGATGCGGATTCGATCTATGAAAAGCTGCCCAAGGACAGCAGCAGGGCGGTGCTGATCGTCGGCTCATCGAATCATCGCGCCTCGGATCACTTCCCGGAGGATAAGATATTTTGCGTCGCCGACATCATGGAACTGGAGCCGACCGGTCTTGCCTTCAACCGGGAACGCATGGACTTGATGCTTGGCGGAATCCCGAAGCCGGAAAAGCGTAAAGCCAACGCGGGCGACCGGAGCAAGTATGTGGCGCAAGTAAAAAAGGCGGTTTACGAGTATTTGAAGAGCGCCTATTACTTTTACACGCAGGGGGCGGGAAAACGAGGGGAGGAATACAAGCGGCTGACCTTGCAGCTGATTGCGGACGAAGTCGGCTGTGCGAAAACAACCGTGCGGAGCATCCTCAAAGCAAAAGATGAAAACGGCAAGGCGAAGTATAAGGAACTGGTTGAGTGCATGTGGAAGTTCGGGCAGGACCGCTCCGGAATCATCCGCTATGGAGACGCCAGCTTCCCCAGCGTCAAAGGATATGATGATTAAAACGGCAGGATGGTCTTGCCGCAAGCAAAACATAGGAGAAAATTACTATGAACACAAAGAAGACATCGCAGGGAATCGGAAGTTTGGCGGCGGGCATTTTACGGGACGAGAATGCTTCTCAAATTCAAAAGTCACTGGCAGGGTCGGCATTGGCCCAGCTCCAGGCATCCCATCAAACAGGCGCGGCAATGGAGGACAAGGCTTCGCAGGTGCTGGACAGTTCCAAATACAACGACACCACAAAGTCGTTGGCGGGCTCCGTCCTTTCGCAGTCGAACAAGAAACGCTGATGCCTCGCAGACCGGACTTCGGTTGTGAATATGGGCAGAATGAACCATGCGGCTCTTTTGCCCATTCTATTTTTCAAAAAAGTCCTGAGTCATGGCAAATTCGCGCAAGATATTGCTATTATTGCGCTTGTGACTTCTGGACTTAAGTCCTGATCTCCCGGAGAAAGAGAGCGGGAAAGGCCGCGAAAACGCCCTCCGGAACGGTAAAACGCCTTCGGCGCAGAGAATTCCCCGACAACGGAAATCTGTCGTAAGTCTTTGATTTTACTGGTGCTATAAAACAAAAAAAGCCATGGCAAGTTTTGGGACTTGTCACGGCAATAATAGAAAAAGTGGTGGAGGTGAGGGGAGTCGAACCCCTGTGCCGATGAAGCGCAATGATGACGTCTACATGCTTATTTTGTCATTGATTTTTATCGTCCTTCAACGAAGCCGGCAAACAGGCCTGTATCCAGACTATTCATTCCTTTGATCTCGCCTTGAACCGAATGACGATTGTTCAAAGCCAGGACGCTGAATGACGTCGCGGCACCTTAGCATCCCTCAGGCACAGCAACGTGGTTGCGGATTAGGCAGCCAGGGCAAACTCTTCGTTCGCAGTTATCGTTTTAATCGGTGATTTACGAGGCCAACGATCATCCTCGGCATGCAATCAACACCTAACTTGACCGGTCGAATCCGGAACACCCCCATCAGGCAACGGCTAATATAGCACCTTCAACCGACATTGCAAGTCAGTGATGCACTTTTCGCAAATGCGTCGGCGCGATGCCCAGCTCTTCACGATACTTCGCCACCGTCCGGCGGGCCACCGAAAGACCGCTCTGCGACAACAATTCCGCAATCCGCGCGTCCGACAACGGCTTGCGGCCGTCCTCGTCCTCGACCAGCAGCCGGATCTGCTCTTTTACCGAACGGCTCGATACCGTCTCCCCTCCCGCATTGGCGTAGCCCGCCGAAAAGAAATACCGCAGCTCAAAAACCCCGCGCGGCGTACGCACATATTTACCCGCAATCGCCCGGCTGACCGTGGTTTCGTGCAACTCCAGCCGCTCCGCCGCCTGACGCATGGTCATCGGACGCAGATATTCAACGCCCTTCTCCAGAAAATCGTGCTGGTAATCGGCAATCACCGCGCCGATCCGCCGGATCGTGCTTTCGCGCATTTCGAGGCTCCGCATCACTTCGCGCGCCGCGCTGATTTTTTCGCGCACATACTGACGATCCTCCGCCGAGAGCGACGGATCCTCCGCCATTTGCATGTAACGCTCCGAAATATAGAGCTTCGGCAGCCGGCAGCCGGGCTTGACGATATAGAGATCCCCCGAGCGGACGATCTCGATCTCCACCGCGACAAAGGTCGCCCGCGACGGCGCCAGCACCGCGCCGGGATAGGGATTGAGTTTGCGCAACTCGCCAAGCAGATGGTCGAGTTCGTCAAGCGTAATGTTCATCGATCTCGCCACCAGCGGCAGGCGGTTGCGCTCGATCGATTCGAGATGGTGGTCGATCAGGTCAAAGAGCCGCGGGTCCTTTTCGCCGCGCCGCTCAAGCTGGATGCGCAAGCACTCGCCCGGCGTGGTCGCGCCCACCCCCGGCGGGTCAAAGGATTGCACCAGTTTGATCGCCGCCATCACCTCCGGCATGTCGGCGTCGGCCGCCATCGCCAAATCGGCGGGCGGCGTCCGCAAGTATCCTGAATCGTCGATACAGCCGATCACCAGCTCGGCGATCCGCCGGATCTTCCAGTCGGCGTCGGCCAAACTCAGTTCATCGTAAAGCTGTTCGTGCAAGGTCCGTTCGCTCGCCAGCGAGTTGAAAAAGTGCTCGCGCCCCTCCCCCTGGTCATCACGCCCCGGGCTCTCCGGCGGCAGCGGGAGTTCGTCGTGCCACTCCTCGGGCGGCGGTGAATTGTCGAAATCCTCTTCGTTTTCGCCGCGCTCCGGCCTTTCGGCGGAACTCAGGATGTCGCCCACCGGAAGCTCCATCTCGGAGGGCTCAAGTTCCAAAACCGGATTGGCGGCAAGAATTTGCGACAACTGTTCCTGAAGTTCAAGGACCGGCGCGTGCAGAAGTTCCAGCGACTGGAGCTGACGCACCGAAAGTGTCTGTTCCTGCCGCAGAGATTGGTTTTGTACCAGGGAATTTTCCAAAATCGCTCTTTTCTTTGCTTTGCCATTTGCTTTATGTACGAATAGAATTTAAATTTTAAATTGGAATTTTCCAGTATCTTTTGTGATTAGTTTTGAAAAAAAGTCATTGTTTTGCTGAAATATGAGTTCTTTTGTCCAAATGCTCGCGCTCGGCAGCGGTAGCCGGGGTAACGCTTTCGCTTTTCACTACCGCAATTCGACGATTCTGGTTGACGCGGGGTTTTCGCGCCGGGAGCTCTGCTCGCGAATGCTCGAATGCAACCTCGCGCCGGCCCAATTGACCGCGGTGCTGCTGACCCATGAGCACGATGACCATGTCAAGGGCTGCCGGGTGCTCTGCAACGAGCTTGATATTCCCTTGTACGCCACCGGCATCACCGCCGACCGGCTGCGGCGGCAGGGCGGCAAACTGCCCGACCGGGTGATCGAATTTGAACCCGGCGGGAGCTTCGACGTCGGTCCCTTTGCGATTTCGCCTTTTTCGGTGCCGCACGACGCGGTCGATCCGGTCGGGTTCTCGATCCGCGCCGGGGGAGTCCGGATCGGCATCGCCACCGACCTCGGGCGGGTCAATCCGATGGTGGCAAACCGTTTGCACAACGCCGACGCGCTGATCCTCGAAAGCAACTATGACGACCAGATGCTGATGGCGTCGGAGCGCCAGATCCAGCTCAAGCGACGGATTCGCGGTCAGTTCGGCCACATGAACAACCTTGACGCCGCCGCCTCGCTGGCCGGACTGCTCGGTCCCCGGACCCGGGCGGTCTACTTCGCCCATGTCAGCAGCGAATGCAACACGTATGAACTCGCCGAGCATACCGGCCGCTCGGCGCTGGAAGCGCTCGGGCGGTGCGACATTCACTTTGCGGTAGTGCGGCAGGACCGCCCGCTGCCGCCTCACACTCTTCACGATACCGAAGAGGCGACAGAATGAAAAAGACGGTCGAAGAAGCGCCAATCAAACTTTTCTGTCGCAGTTGCGCCCAGAAAGTCGATGTCAGCGAACTAAAGCCGTTCAGCCTGATCCCCTGCCCCAACTGCGGCACCACCTTGCGCGTGCCGAAGCGCTTCGACCGGTATCTATTGGAAAAACTTTGCGGCATCGGCGGCATGTCAAAGGTTTACCGGGCGATCGACCCCGACCTCGCCCGCCGGGTCGCGGTCAAAATTCTCAACAGCGAATTCACCGCCGAATACCACGGCTGCGAGCAATTCATCTACGAAGCCAAACTGGTCGCCCGGATCAGCCATCCCGGGGTGATTCCGATTTACGACTGTGGTATTTACGACGAACAGCCTTTTCTGGTTATGCGCTACATGGAGCGCGGCAGTCTCGAAGCGATGCTCAAATCCCAGACCATGCCGGATGTTTCGGTGGTCTGCGCCTGGCTCACCACCATCACCGAGGGATTGGCGGCGGCGCTCAAGCTCGACATCGTCCATCACGACATCAAGCCCGGCAATATCCTGATCGCCGACACCGGCGAAGCGGGTCTGGGCGACTTCGACCTCGCCGATGTCCGCGACTCGGTGGAGTCGTTCCTCACCGCCACCGGCTGGGCCAGCCCGGCTTACGTCAGTCCGGAGCGTTTGACTGACGGGCACGAAGATTTTCAAGGTGATATTTTCAGCCTCGGCGTCACTGCCTATGAGCTGGTGACCGGGCAGCTGCCGTTTGACACCCAGGGAGAGACCGAGGATCTGGTGAAGCGGCGGCGGCATCCGTTTTATACCGAAGCCCATTTGCTCAATCCGCTGATCAGTCCGCGTTTCTCCGACCTCCTCAACCGGATGATGAATTTCGACCCCGCCAAACGGCCGCTCTACCCCGAAATCATCGATATTTTCTCCCGCGAGTCAAAAGGCACCCGGGAGACCATGCTGACCCGGCTCAAACGATTTTTCCGCCTCGGCTGACCGCCACGCGCCACGCGGCGACAAGCTCGGGCGGCGGCTCCGAAAATTGACTCCAGTCGGGCTCGGCGAGCCCCGAACGCGACGCCTTGCCGACCCCGAGCCGGTGATAAGGCAACAAATCGACGCCCTCGACTCCGGGCAAGGTGCTCTCCGCCAACACCAGTTCCAGCAATTCCGGCTTGAAATTCCCCCCCGCGACCAGCGGCACCCGTAGCACAATCCGCTCCCCGGCCGCTGACAAAGCGTGCAAATTGCGCAAGACCAACTCAAAATCGCCACCGGCAAGCTCGCGGTACTCCCCCGGCGCGGCTTTGAGGTCAAAGAGCCAGAGGATGCCGAGCCCGGCGAAGCGCTCCGCCAACTCCCCCGGCCACGCCCCGGAAGTTTCCACCGCGCTTGCGATCTTGCGCGAAGCCGCCTCCCGGATCAATGCTTCGGCGAAGTCACTCTGGGCCAGCGGCTCGCCGCCGGAAAGCGTCATCCCGCCGCCGGAGAGTTCGTAATAAAAACGGTCTTTCCCGACTTCGGCAAGAACTTCGGCAACCGTCCGGAGTTTGCCGTAAACCGTCAACGCCCCGCCCGGGCACTCCGCCTCGCAGCGGCCGCAGCCGGTGCAATCACAGCGGCAAACGAGCTTGGCGCAACGGCCGCAGTCAAGGCAGAATTCATGCCGCCTTGCGACGAAGGGCGCAAAGGGGCGCGACTCGGGATTGTGGCACCAGCGGCAAGCGAGCGGGCATCCCTGGAGAAAAACCGTCGTCCGGATGCCCGGCCCGTCGCCGGGGCAGCCGCGCTGGAGGTTGAAAACCCGGCCGGCAATGTTACTCTGCGCCATGGGCATGCCTCCCGGCGATATCGAGCTGGACCGCCGGATCGAGGGTGGTGAAAAAGGCCGAAAAACCGCTCACCCGGACGATCAGGTCGCCGTACGCTTCGGGATTCTCGATCGCCTCGGCGAGCACCCGGTCGGCGGTGACGTTGAACTGCATTTCGTGCCCTCCCCCGGCGACGAAGCGGCGCAGCAACAGCGCGAGGTAACGGCTCCCCGCCGGATCGGCGAACATCTCAGGACGGAACCGCATATTGACCACGGTGCAGTTCTGAACCGCGTAATCCGGCGAAACAATTGAATTGACAAAAGCGGTCGGCCCGTTGCGGTCGCGGCCGGACGACGGCGAAGCGGCGTCGGAAAGGGGTTGCCCGGCGTGGCGGCCGTCGGGGGTGGCGGAGGTTTCCTTTCCGGCCGGGATGTTGGCGGTGTTGGAGGCCATGCAGCTTTGGAGATAGCCTCCGTCAAGGGTTCGGAGGTCGCCGCAGAGGGTGCCGCAGAGTTCGACCACCTCGGCGGCGAGTTGATTGGTCAAATCATCGTCGTTGCCGTATTTGGGGGCGCAATGAAGCAGCGTTTGCCGCAATTCCTCCGCCCCGGCGAAGTCGCTTTGCAACGCCTTGACGAGTTCGGCGCGGCCGATCCGCTTCTCTTCAAAAACCAGTTTCCGGATCGCCGCCAGGCCGTCGACAAGGGTTCCGAGCCCCATCATTCCGATGCCGTGCAGCCGCGGGAATTCGGCCCCTCCGGCATTGATGTCGAGACTGCGCCCGATGCAGTCGCAAGTCAGCGCCGAGAGCAGAGGATCAGGATACCGCTCCGCCGGATGCGCGGCAAGCTCCCGGTTGTAATCGTCACGATAACGCTCAAGTTCCCGGCGGACGCCGGTGCGGAAAGCCGCCCACAATTTATCATAATTTACAAATTCTTCCAGCCGGCCGATGGTCGCGGTGAAGATCAACGGCAGATTGAACCTGCCGTCGCTCCAGGCGACTTGCCGCCCCGGCACCACGCACTCGACACAGCCGACCAGCGCATAATCGCGCGCCGCTTCAAGACCGATGCCGAGGCGGTGGAGCATATTGATATTGACCTCGTCGTTGAACACCGCCGGAAAGCCGATGCCGGTTTTGATCAGTTCGACGCAGGCGGTGAGAAAAGCCTCCGGCGTATCCCGATGCAGTCGCGCCGAAAGATTGGTTGACGGCGAACGCACCATCCCGGTCGCTTCGAGGATGAGAAACGAGAGTTCGCTGGACGCGTCCTCTCCCGTCGGCGTCAACCCGCCGATGCAGAGATTGGTGACTTCGCGGAAGCCGTCGATTTTGGCAAAAAGGTGACAGAGGAGGTCGAGCGCCTCGGCGCGGCCGGGCTGCGACGCCCGGTATGCGGCGAGGAGATACGCATCGAGCCTGCCAAGCGCCATATGCGAACGCTCCTCAGCCTCAAGAACGACGAAGATCAGCCACATAAGTTGCAGCGCCTCGGCGAAATCGCGCGGCGGCCCGGTCGCAATCCGCCGCAGCCGTGCCGCCGTGTCGGCCTCGCGTTTTTCCCAATGCGCCGCCGCCCGCAGTGCGAAGTCGCGCACCGCCTCCAGCGCGGTCAGCATCGCGGCCGAAGCCGGATTGCCGGACCGGGACGCCGCCTCGCGGGCTCGCCCGATGAAATCCCCCAGCCCCCGCGCCATCAGCGTCCGGTAATCGGGAATGGTGTGATCGTGCCCGATCCGGAAAAAGCGAACCCCGCTTTGCTCGCGGAAAGCCGCCGCCGCGGCAATGTAATCCTCTTCGCCGACGCCCGGCGGCAACGTATCGGTGCGGAAAGTCTCAGCGCCGCCAAAAAAACGCTGTTCGGGAGCGAAGTCGAGCGGCAGCCGGGTCAAAGCATAAGCAAATGCCGCCGCCCGCCGTTCAACCGGGGTATCGTCCCGCCCGGCGGGGTGTTCGAGAAAATACCTTCCCTCGTAATAACTGCATAAATTGTAACGCGGCGGCGGTGCGAAAGGTCCGCTCCGTGGCCATTTCGCCCGCTCCCGCGCCAACACTTGACGCCAGTCTTTCATCATTGCACCATCTCTTTCAGGGCTTCGGCAAAAAAGTCGAGCGGCGCGTCGTGGCTATCTGACGCAAGCTCGGTATACTTGAACTTAGGGCAACAGCGCGCCGCAAGATCGCGCGCTTCATCAACCGGAATGATCGGATCGCCGGCGGCATGGATCAGCCGCACCGGCATGGTGAGCCGCCCGGCGTGAAGCGACACGTCGTGACGCCGCAAATCCGCCGGATCAGGGTAAGCCGTTAAAATCGCGGCGCGGATTTCGGCGAGCACCGCCGGTTCATTTCGGTTGCGGCACCACTCGGCGTAACGCCCGAGCGAGGTCGCCGCGCCGAGCACCGCCGCCCGGTCAACCAGCCCGGGGTGGAGCATGGCGAAGATCAGCGCACCGGTTCCCCCCATCGAACCGGCCAGCAAGAGGGTACGGCGCCAGCCCCGCGCCGCGCGTTCGCGCCGGAGAAGCCAGGCCAGGTCGGCAGCGGCGGCCGGATTCATCCACGCATTGCCCCGCAGATCAGGCGAAATGACGCTTAAATCAAGCGAATCGATCAGCGGCAAACGTGCCGCGATGTCCGGCCGGGTCAGCAGCTGGTCGCCTCCTGAACCGTGCCCGTGAAGATAAACCAATAGATCGCTCCCCGCCCCCCGGTCGCAGCAGTAATAACGGTCAATGCGGCCATCGACCGGACTCCGGTACGAGAGTTCTGCGAAGTTCATGGTCACGCTCCCTCAAAAACCGCCTTGACCGCCCGCCCCGCCGCGGCGTCGGCGACCGCCGTATCGGCGGCTTCGACCCGGTAGCCCCTGACCATTCGTCCGAAAATCTTTTGGAGCTCGGGATGGGCGACGAGAAAATCGAGGTAAGCGCCGATATCGGCAAAGGTATATTGTCCGCTGCCGAAAATCCGCAGTGCCCGGAAAGTGATAAGATGCGGCAAAATCGCCACCTCACCACGATCGGAATACTGCCCCGGCACCAGATAGCGGCCGCGGGTGCGCAAATACCCGAGCCCGGCAGGCAAAGCTTCGCGCGCGCCGGAGGTCTCGATCACCACATCCGCGCCGTCCCCCCTGCCCCGCGCCTGGGCGAATTCGCGAATCTGCCGGGCGATCTCTTCGGCGGCGACATGCCGGTAGTCGAAAAAGAAGTCCGGGGTCAGCGCCCCGGTCAGCTCCATCCGCTCCGGATTGGCGGTCGAGCCGATGATTGCCGTCGTACAGCCGCGGGCTTTGGCATACGCCAGCGCGAAGAGACCGAGCGAACCGTTGCCCTGAATCACTACGATTTCGTCCTTTTTCAAGCCGCCTCCGTACTCGCAGGCCCTGATCACCGTCGGCCCGCCGCAGGGGAACGCCGCCGCCGCCCGGGTTTCGACGGCGTCCGGCAGCTTGACCAGATTGGTTGCCGGAGAGAAGAGATATTCGGCAAAGCCGCCGTGGAAATGCGGCGCTTCTGCCGCCGCTTTGATATAGGTGACGCCAAAAGCGAGGCAGCTTGCCGTCTCGCCGTGAAGACAGTTGAAACATTTGCCGCAGGGCAGCGCGACGCAGGCGACGGCGCGGTCGCCGGGGGCAAGTTCCCGCCCAAGCGCATCGCGTCCGGCGTTTTCACCGAGCTGGTCGATCCGGCCGATGAATTCGTGCCCGAGGATCATTTCAAGCTCCGGCATTTTGAGAAACCCCTGATGGATATGAACATCGGTGCCGCAAATTCCGCTGCTCAACAGCTGCAGTCCGGCCATTCCCGGCTCCGGCGCGGCCACTTCAGCGCTTTCGATTCTGAAATTCCGTCCCGGTCCGGTAAAAATCGCCATCTTTTTTTTCATCACAGTCGCCTTCGGTTTGATTTCTTTGTCATATATGCCATATTATAGTTGAAACTTGAACAAAGAAAATGGATAATCTCGCAAAAACATGTCTTTGCTTGCAAAAAAATCCAATCGCGGCTTCGCTTTTCAACCCCGCGTTGCGATGCTTCGGCTGGACTCGGTCCAGGAACAGAACCTGAGTGACTTCAACTCCGGCCGGATCAACCGCTGCTACGCCGCGCAGTGGGTGCTCGACTACTCGATCGGCGAGTGCGGTCGCTGCCGCAGCGGCGGTTCGCCGTGGCTTGACCGGGGGCCGGGAATCGCGCATTTGTATCCGCCGGGCACTTTTTACGACGAGGATCACACCAATCACGCCGGCTTTCACTCCGCCTACATCCTTTTCAGCGGCGAGTCGCCGGAGTTAACCCGGATGACTGCGACGCCATACCGCTTCGCCCGGATCATCGACCCGGCGGGGGTGATCCGCCGGATGCTCGGCGAATGCGCCGCGGTCGCGGCGGCACGCGGCAACGCCGGGTACTTCGCCGCCTACCGGGTCTTTTGCGAACTTCAGGAGCTTCTTTTCGCGCTCGCGGAACAGACGCCGCGCGACGGGTTCATCCACCGGGTGCCGGGCGACGCCGCCGAGACCCCATTCCGGCTGCGGGTCGAGGCCGAACTCGAACGGCGCTATGCCGAGAAACCCACCCTCGCCGGGCTCGCCGCCAAACTCGGGGTCAGCGTCTCCGCCCTCGCCCACCGCTACCGGCTGGAGACCGGCGCGACCGTTTTTGAAACCCTGACCCGGATCCGTCTGGAGCAGTCGCTGCCGCTCTTGCTCGCCGGAAAACCGCTCAAAGAAATCGCCGCCGCCACCGGCTTTGCCGACCAGTTTTATTACTCGAAAGTCTTCAAACGCCACTACGGCCGCAGTCCGCGCCGATTTTTCCCGTCCGCCAACGCCGGACCGGCCTTGTAAAAAAGAGGAGCGGATGTAAATTACTTTATCATTGTTTTTCCAACCGGAGAATGAAAAATGCCGTTGTTCCGGAAATTTGCCAATGCGGTGCTCAACCGCTTCTATTTGATCGCGCTCGCCGCCGCGGTGCTGTTTTTGCTGGAATCGGTGCTGCTGGTACTCTGGGCTTTTTTCCCGGAAGACACCGTTTTCGGCGCGATTGCCGCAGTGGTGGCGGTGTGGCTCGGCGCGGTCGGCGGCATCGGGGTCTGGCTGGTTCATCAGAAGATCGTCCGGCCGCAGCTGGCAATGGAGAACTTCGCCGGGGCGTTGGCCCGGGGCGAATTTCCGCCGCTGCTCAAAGGCGCCGGCAACCGCAACGAAGCTTTCCCCGAACTGACCCGTTCGCTCAATCTCTTGCGTGACCGCCTCCAGAACCAGAATGCGCGGCTGCAGACCCTCCGCCAGTATGAACAGCAACTCCAGCAGCACGGCAAAGACGAGAGCGGTGAACTGCGAAGCCGCATCCTGACCAACCTCGCACCCGATCTGCGGATTCCGCTCAATGCCCTGAGCGGCTATGAATACTTGCTCAAAACCGATCCCGGGTCAGCGCACCGCGAGGAATTTTTCCGCGCCATCAGCCGCAACGTCATCTCCGCCGAGCGGACCATCGAACGGATGGTCGATATCGGTCAACTCGCAACGCCGATCGAGGGGGAACCCGACCGCGGATCATTCGACACCGGCTCCTTTATGCAGCAGCTGGCCAACTACAACGCCCCGGCGCTGGCCGAGCAGGATGTCAAACTCGTGCTCCACTTCGCCGCCAACGCGCCGGAAGAACTGAGTCTCGACCGCGAGCTCCTCTTCCAGCTGCTGACCATCCTGATCCGGGTCGCCGAGCACATCGTCGCCCGCGGCGAACAACTTGAACTGTCGTGCTCAAGCGAAAACGATACCGTAATCTTCACGATCCGTACCGCCAGCGCCTCCGAACCGCATCAGGAGCTGGCTCAACTCTTCAACACCCAGCGCAACGGCAGCGCCGACTTGCTCAAGGAAACCGAGCTGACTTTGCTGGGGTTGCTTTTTGTCGAATCGCAGGCTCATCTACTGGGAGCCGAGCTTCTGGTCTCCGGCTTCGGCGAACACGGTGCCGAACTCAAACTGGCGCTGCCCGAGAACGTTGCAACGTCCCACCTCAGGCGCACCGGCAGCATCGGCACCATTCATTTCGCCGGCACCAGCACCAATCCGGACGGAATCCACCTCGGCCGCGTTCCCGGGCCCGGCACGCCGAAGCGGTTACTGCTGATCGACAGCGACCGTGACTTCGGCATCATCCTCCAGTATATGTTCCCGGAAACCAAAGTGGAAATTTACCCGACCCTCGACCGGCTGCCCGAGGCGCTGTCGCTCAAGGACTTCGACGCCGCCATCCTGGCGATCGTCCCGCGCTGGGGACGCAATTACTCGGAAGCGACGCTCGATTTTCTCGCCGCGACCGTCCAGGCCGATCTCCCGGTGATCGCAATGTTGACCGACCGCTCGGAACGGCTGCGGCGCAAACTCAGCCGCGCCGGAGCCGGCCGGATCATGACCAAACCGGTCAATTACCAGGAACTCAAAAACTACCTGACCGGCAAGAAAGAGGCCTCTCCCCCATCATGATCCGCTCCTGGAAAAGCATCCTGCTGCTGATCTGGCTTTCGCAATTTTTCGCCATGGCGGCCTTCAGTTCGGCCTATACTTTCATCCCTTTTTACCTCAAACACATCGGGGTTCCGGGGGATCGCTTGAGCTGGTACGTTGCGCTCTTTTCGGCATCCGGAAACCTGAGCTTCGCGATCGCCTCGCCGATCTGGGGGATGATCGCCGACATCTACGGCCGCCGTCCGATGCTGCTGCGCGCCAACTTCGCGGCGGCGCTCCTGATCCCGCTGATGGGGCTGATCACCAATCCCGATCTTCTGATCGTCCACCGCTTCGTGCTCGGCGCGATGGCCGGGACGGTGACCGCGTCGCAGACCTTGATCCTCAGCACCACACCGGGACAGAACCGTTCCTTTGCGCTGGGGGCAATCGCCTCGGCGCTCTTCAGCGGGATGATGGTCGGTCAATTTCTCGGTGGCGATGTGGTCAATTACCTCGGCTTCCGGGGTACCTTTTTCCTCGGCGGCGCGCTGCTTGCGATCGCCGGCGGCCTGGTGCTTCTGGTACACGAAAAATTCACCCGGCCGGCCCGGCCGCTGGAGCAGATCCGCCGGGGATTCGCATTCCGGCTCCCGCGCTTCGGCAAGGTCTGGTACCTGATGTTGCTTTTCGTCTCGATGAGTCTCGCCCGCGACTTTGACGGCCCTTTTGTCCCGGTGCTGGTCGATGATATCGTCAAGGACAATGCGCTGGCGCTGCGCTGGAGCGGACACATCAGCGGTTTCTGCTCGGCGGCGGCGATTCTCTCCGGGCTTTCGCTCGGCTTCCTCGCCGACCGGGTCAAGCTGATCACCGTGCTGCTGGCGGCGATCCTGATCGCCGGGCTGCTGCGATTGCCGCAGGCGATGGCG
>JBFWIO010000034.1:0-13631 GCA_050255955.1 Victivallaceae bacterium | reverse complement strand
CCGTAACTCATCCCCTGATTGAGGCGGCCGCCGGCGTCTTCAACGGTGAGCAACGGCGAAAGTTCCTCCAGCATCCGGTAGGCGCAGATTTTGTACGGCTCGGGGTCTTCGTCGTAAAGCGCCACCGCCATCGAGAAAAGATCGCGCGAGATCTGGTGTTCATTGCCGTGGCCGTTGACCACCTGCTGCAAAAAGGGCGGCCAGCCGATTTCCATGTCGTCGGCGAGGCGCATCATGTCGGCACGCAGCGATGCCTTGTCCTCCGGCGTCATCAGATCGTAACACCAGTCGTAAACCAGCGCGGCAGAGTAGATCGCACGGCCGATTTCGCGGGTGATGTCGAGCATGTTGCCGAAATCTACCGCTTTCAGGTATTCACGGGCAAGCTTGACCGCTTCGTGGCCCATCTTTTTGTCGCCGGTCATGAGATACACAAAAGCCTTGTCGGCCATGGCCACTTCGATTTTGGCGTCGTATGGCGCGTAGCCGACTGCCGGAGCCTTGAAGCTGACCTGCCGGGCGGCGCGATTCTTAATCATTTCCCAGACCGGACGGTTCTCCTCGCTGTTCAAATTGGCCTTGATCTTCGGCAACAATTGCGAAGTGACCAGAATCCGGGGACGGTCCTTGGGCGGCACCAGCTTGGGCTTATAAGCGGCGACTTCGGCCGGAATTTTCGGCGGGGTATAGGGGACGATCTGGATATCGTCGAGCAGCACCCCCTCGGGGAGCCAGAGTTTGAGCTCCTGCGGCGCGCCGCTGAAGTTGAACTTGGCGAGTTTATTCTCGGCCAGCTTGGGATTCTGCCAGGGGGAATAGATCACCAGTTGATTTTTGAACTGATCACCGAGTGCGACATCGACCCGCGGCGAAGCCTGTTTGGCCTTGTTGCGGATTTCCTGATAAAGCGCCGGTGTGGCGCTGGAAACCGTGCGCACCCAGTAGCGGCCCTCGGGCATATTGACCTTGAAGGTCACGTCAGGCTCGCCCGTCGGCGAACCGGCAACCGCTTTTACACCGGGCTTGAGCATGATTCCCTTTTTGCCGGTGAACTGATCGTGCCCGACCGTTTCGACCCGCTTGGGATTCAGTACCGCATCCTCGGCCTGGAGCCGGACCGGGCGCCCGGCGGGAGCGGCCGCCGGAGTCAGGATGAGTTTGTCGGCGGTGAAACCGCGCTCGCGGGTCCAGAGCTTCAACTGATGAGCACCCGCTTCGAGGCGGCTCGCCCCCAGCGGCAGCCGCAGCGGATCGTCACCGGTTTTGGTGTGGAATTCACGAATTTCGCCGTCATCCACGGCGGCAAAAAAGGAGTCGCCGTTGCTGTCGGCGAAATATTGGAGCTCAAGGTCGTAGCCGCCGGCTTTGGCGGATTCAAACACGATTACCCAGTCGGCCGGACTCTTGACGGTCGGCTTATTCGCGGGAGAGGTCACGCCCTGAAGCGAAACCGCTTTGGTTCCAGAGGCTTTGGGCATGGTTTTGAGCTGAGTTTTGCCGGTCTCCGACTTGCCGGTTTCGGCTTCGATCTCCAGCGCCGACGCGGTCAGCGCGCTCATGATGAGCACACCGCACAGATACCACATTCGTCCACCCGTCATAACCAACCTCCTTCACGTTTGAGTTCGGAAAAGATTTGTCAATCGATTTGAGTAAGCGTCATCGTCACCGCAAGCCCCTCGCGCGGCAGAAGCGTGAGCATCGTTCGTTTGCCGTCGGGCGACACGGTCGCTTTGATGTCTTCAACCGGAGCGGCAAGCTGCCACGCGCCCGGCAATTCGACCATCACCGGCCGGGGCCGGGCCGCGCCCTGAACCACCGCGTCGGGCATGAACGACATATTGTGTCCGGCCCGGGTCAGCCGCAGGTCGGGATCGGTCAGCGCCAGGGTGAAGCTTTTGTCACCGCGCATTTCGGCCAGCATCAGCACCGGAGCGGAAACCCGGTTGACCGGACAAGGCGCCTTGAGCTCGGAGCCGGGACGAAGCGCAGCGATTGCGGTGAGGCCGCCCGAGCGAACCACCGTCGCCGTCCCGTCCTGCCGGATCACTTCAAAATCGTTTTCCGGGGCGTGGCCGATTCCGGCGAGATAGCGGTAACTCCCGTTCTTCGGCGCACAGCCGTGGTCGAAGTAAGCCGTCACCCGGCTGCCGCGCCGGACCAGCACCACCTCGTCACCGGCCAAGATCGCAAAGTGATTGCCGGCAAGGTCGCGGAGCACGCCCGAAGCGAAGCGCCGCTCTTCGCCGTCGGCGAGCATGAAATCCCCGCCGTCATGACCGAGCACACACTCGCGCCCCTTGGGAAGCGCGTTCTGAAAAAGCGTGGTGATGGTGCGGTAACGGCTGTCGCCGTTCTCAATCCGGTCGCCGAAGCAGAAAATACGGTCATCGACAAAGAAATAGTACTTCATCGCCCCAAAGGAATCGTCGAATTTGCTCTTGTCATCATCCGGCGCGACAGTGTCGTGGAGGTCAAGCGCGTAGAAGCCGTTGAGCCCGAGTCCGACCGCCCCGACCAGCGTGCGGTCGCTGAAATTGCGGTGCTTGCCCTCAAGGTATTTGGCGTCGGGAATCACATCGAAACGCAGCACCTCGGGCGGCAGCATCTTGGTGGTCGCCCCCGGGAGCGCCGACCAGTCGAAGTCGCCGGCAAGATCGAGCAAACTTCCGGCAAAGCCGGTGACGCCCCGGTCGTCCTTGCCGGTAACGAGAAAGAGCGAACCGAAGCCGAGGTAGCGCCCGTAGACGTTTTCGTCAAACTGGCTCGCCTCAAAGTCCCAGATGTAAGCGCTCCAGCCGCGAACCGCGGCCATCCACTCGCCGCGGCGGTGCACCGCCATCGCGGCGTAGGGGAACGCGTGAAACCCGGGCCGGGCCGGTGTTTCCGCGAAATCGCGCGACGCTTCGACATTGCGCCGGAAGAGTTCGGCCATGCCGATCCCCCCGGCCCAGGTGATGCCGGGCCGCATCGCATTGGCGAGCGGCACGGGATCGCTCTGGCGCGAGAGGTAGTGGAGCAGTCCGCCCAGCTCGGGATCGCCCGAGCCGTCAAAGAGATAGGCCAGCGCGACGATGAACTGCCCGTCGAGGAAGTGGTTGTTGAGCGGGAAGCGGCCGCAAACTCCGGGGTGGAGGTCGTACTTGGCCGCCATATTGACCTGGGCCAGCACGGTGTCGCGCAGAATCGCCGAAGCGCGCGGCGCAAAAGCGAAGCGGGTCCCCCGGAGCACCCAGTGCAGTTCGCTCAGCATCAGCACCGTACAGGAACCGTAAGCGTTCTGGAAAGCGGAGCGGTGATGATAGAGCGACCCGTCCGGCTTGATCGTGTCGGCGTAGCCCGGCGCGTAATCGGCGGCGTGCGAAAGGAAGCTTGCGGCGAGCTCAAGATACGCATGGCGCCGCTCGACTTGCGTTTCCAGCAGTGCCCCGATCACCTTGCCGAGCGAAAGGGCGCGGACGTAGTCGGTGTTGATCCCCTCCCCCGGCTTGACGGTGAGCGCGTTGCCGAGCATCGAGAACCAGAGCAGGAGTTCGCGAAAATCGCCGAGCCGTTCCTTCCGCGCCAGCTCGGCGCGCATCAGGAAGATCGCCAGCGCGAAGCCGTTGAGGAAGAGCATGCAGAAAACATCGCCCATTGCCGACCCGGCGGCGAAGCCTTCGCGCCGGACATGTTCAAGAAAACGAACTGCAAGTTCGCGTTTGGCCTCGGTGGGGTCGAGCCGGGCATCGAGCGCCAGCGCGTAGGCGGCAAGCGAAAATTCGGAAATCGGGGCAAATTCGGGCGATTTGTGCTCGTCACAGAAAAGGAAAAGGCGTTTCTTCAACAGCCGCTCCGCTTCCGCCGGAGCGTCGGCAAGGATTTTGAAAGTGACCGTGCGGAAGGGTTCGGGGAGATTCGCCACCTCCCCCGACCCGATGATCAGGCTCTCCAGCCGCCGGGTGATGTCGGCGAAGTCGTCACCGCAGTCGGGAACTTGCGGCGGTATCGCGTGGGCCTGCAATGCTTCAAAGTGGCGGAGCAATTCCCAGCTGTTCTCGTCCGCCGGCACCGGGTGACGGTAGCGTGCGGCAAGATCGCTGTGCCGCTTGGGATCGACCACCTGAACGAAGTTGAACCAGTCGAACCAGAGTTCGCCCGCGTCAGCGCCGGCCACGCGGAATTCGATGACCTCGACCTCATCGGGACAAGCCGACAAATTGACCTTGGCGTCGTCCTCAAGCTGAATCCAAACCGTGCGCCAGCCGGAAAAAAGCAGCGGCACCCGGAAGAGATAGTCAAATGGCCGGTCAAACGATTTGCCGAAACCGATTTCCAGCACCGCGCCCGGCATCGGGCGCTCGGCGTAAACCCAGAATTTAAGCCCGCCGTAGAAACCCGGCTGGTGAAACTGGGTGATATACTCCTCGGATATCCCGCCGGGATATTTTTTGAGCGCCGCAAGCATTTCCGGCGCACGGTCGATCCGGAGCGCATTGCCCGCGCCATGCCAGCGGTAATGAAGCGAATTGGCCCCGCACTTGGCAAAGCGGGAGTCAAGCGCCAACTCCGCTTCGCGGGCCGAAACCACTTCCGGCGGCGGCATTTCGGCAAAGTCCCAGCTCCCGGTGGTGATCGTCTTCGCCGGGCCGGTCAAGTTGATTTGCAGTAATTGGACCTTTCTATCCATACCGGCCGCCTCACTTTTTCAGATTTGGTAACCGCATTCGGCGAGAAGTTTCTCGAAACGTTTGCCATATTCGACGTAGGTTTCGAGTTTGCGCACTTTTTTGAGCTCGTCGTCAGCCGAATTGTCGGTATCGTGAAAAACCGTCGCCATGTGAGGTTCGATCGAGAACCCGCCATCGTAGCCGCTCTTTTTGAGGTCACAGACGATCTCCCGAACGCGGCCGTTGCCTTCGCCGGCAAAAGTGAAGACCTGACTCACCTTGCCGTCCGGCCCGATGGTGCCGACGCCGTCCTTGATGTGGACGTAACAGATGAATTCACGAACCTGTTTGTAGAATTCCCAGGCATCCTGAAGATGATAAGGCTCCGCCCCCAACCGCCAGTAGGTGAAAACCGGGTTGCCGGTGTCGAAGATCAGCCCGAAAGCGGGCGAATTGATGTTCTCAACCAACCGCAGCGTATGCACCGGCGACTGGCCGCCGTAGTTCATGCAGTTCTCGTGGCCGTAGACGATCCCGGCATCGGCGCAGATTTTGACCAGTTCGCCGACTTTGCTGAAGATGATTTTTTCAAGCTCGGGCGAGTCAAATTTTTCGTCACCGGTGAGCTTGAAGCTCATACCGCGGACCAGCTTGATGCCGAGCTTGTGCATTCGGGGAATGGCGTCGAGAAGTTCTTTTTTGGAAGCGAGAAAATCCTCTTCAGAACGCGGCGCGCGCTGCCAGTTGGCGATCCGGCTGCCGTAACAGTTGAACCCGACGCCGCTTGCCGCCAGCTGCGCTTCGACTTCGGCGAATTCGGCGTCGGTCAGCGTGGCGAGGCTCTTTTCGCCGATGTTGCGGGTTTCAATCCAGCGCCAGTTGAGGCGTTTGGTGGCTTCAATCTGAGTCGCCAAATCGGCGCCGGCTTCGTCGGCAAAACCAGTTAAAAACATCTTGCGTCTCCCGTCAAAAAATCGGTTGTATTGTGATAAGATAACCGGGACGAACGCAATTTGCAAGCGATTTTACGCGAAATTTCGCGCTTTCCGAGCCAGCCGGTAGGTCAGCAGTTCGAACCCGATCAACAGCAGCACGAGTCCGGCGCAGTAGAGGAATGGCCCGTTGAAACCGACCATGTTGCCGAGCAATCCGCCGGCAATCGGCGCCGCCACTCCCACCGCGCCGACCAGCGCTTCGTTGATCGAAACGTAGCGCGCGCTCCGGGTCGGATGACTCAGCGAGAAGAAGCCAAAGCAGAAGCCGTACATGCCGGAAAAAAGGCCCATCAGCAACGCCGCCAGATAAAACTGCCAAACCGCCTGCCCCAAACCGAAAAGCACCATCGCCGCCAGTCCGCTCAAGGTAAAAAGAACCGGAAAAAAAGGCCGGTACATCCATTCGCGGCTGCGGATCAGCAAGAGCGAAAACCCGCTGTGGGTGAAGTAGACCAGCGCAGTGATCGCGCCGAGGTCGGCAATCGAAATATGAAGCACCGTCGATTTGTACGGAAAAAGCGAGCGGATCAGCGAAATCCCGCACATTCCCACCACCAGCATCGTCCAGCCCAGCGGCGCAAGGTCGGGCATCGCCGAAGTCACCGGCAAATTTTTGGCGTCAAGTTTGAGCGAGTGGTCAAAAGTCGCGTCAACCGAGGGCGCGGTACGGTTGCGCGCCATATAACGCCGCAGCGGGCGGACGGTCAGGGCAATCGCCGCCGCCAAAACCGCGTTGAGCAAATAGGCCGCTTTCCAGCCGTATTCGGGATGGATGTTCCACAGCATCCCGGCGATGAAAGGACCGGCGGCAACGCCGAAACTGTAGCTGAAAGAGTAAAGCGCCACCGCCCGGGCGATCCCGTTGTGCTCACCTTCCTCCGCCTCACGCATGATCATCTGAAAGGGCGTACAGTAAAAAGCAAACCCCACCCCGACCAGAAAAATCCAGACGTACTGCATCATGATCTGCGGAAACACCACAAACCCGACCGAGGCCGCCGCAGTCAGCGCAGTGCCGAAAATCAGCCAGCGCTCGGCATTTTCTTTTTTCAGACGGCCGCCGATCGCGAACGACAGCACCGCGTAAGTACCCGACCACATCGCCACCGCCAACGCACCCTGGAGCGCATTGGAACTCTCCCCGGCGAAACGCCGGGTGGCAATCAGAAAAAGCGCCCCCACCACCACATTCATCGCCAGGGCATACGAATACAAAAAGAGCTTCAACGGCTTCATCGGCGTCCTCTACAGTTGCAGCACCCCGATCGCGTGGAGAAACATCACCATGATCGCCAACGGCGAAATAAATCGGATGAAGATGCCCCAGCAGGATGCCGCGGTGAATATTTTATGCGGATTGTCATAACCGGGCTCATCTTTCAGCCCGCTCAGCAACACCAGCAAATTGACGTCAAGCAAATCGCCGCCGCTTTTGCGGATCTCATGAAGCGCCCGCCGCGTACCCCAGATCCAGCCTACGAAAAGTGAAATCGCAAGTCCGCTCAAGGGAAGGATCCAGCTGCTCGAAACAAAGTCCAGAAGATCGAAGAAGCTCGGCGGAATCTTGCTGAAAACCTTGCCGAGCGCTTGAGCGAACCAGCTCAGGCGATCCCAGTTGGCGACGCTGAGCACGCAGAGCGTACCGAGTCCCGCGATCGGCAGCGAAGACCACAGCACCGCCCGGCGGCGGCTCATTTTGAATTCATCGATCAGCACCGATGTGATCACCTCGAGCAGACTCACTCCGCTGGTCAACGCCGCGATCGACAGCACCAGAAAGAAAATTCCGCTCCAAAAAAAACCGAAGCCGCCCGGCATATGGTTGAACGCCGCCGGCAACACCTTGAACACCAGTCCCGGCCCGCTGTCAGGACGGAAGCCGAGGGCGAAAAGGGTCGGAAAAATCGCCAGTCCGCCCATCATCGCCGCCAACGTGTCAAAGCCGATGACCGCCAGCGCGTTTTTCACCACCGACTGTTTGGGCGACATATAACTGCCGTAGGTGATCATGATCCCCATGCCCAGACTCAGGGAATAAAAAGCATGACCGAGCGCCTCGAGCACTCCCCTCGCAGAGAGTTTCGAGAAGTCAGGAGTCAGAAAGAAACTCACTCCGGCCATCGCCCCCGGCAGCGTGATGCCGCGAAGAATCAGGATCAGCAGCAGCGCAAAAAGAGAAGGCATCAGGATTTTGGAGTATTTCTCGATCCCGTTGCGAACCCCGGCCGCCACCACCAGCGCGCAGAGCAAAAGAAAGAGCATCATGCCGCCCCAGGAAAACCAGAGCCCCAAACCCTCGCCGTGGGCGAAGTAGTGAAAAACCAGATTGGCTCCAGCCTCGTCGGTAAAAGCGAGATGATTCGAAAACGCACGAAGCGCGTACAAGAGCGTCCAGCCGCCGACCACGCAGTAGACCCCCATGATAAGGACGATGCAGACAACCCCGTTGATCAGCCCGGCCACCACCCATCCATAGCGCACAATCAGCAAGCCAAGCACGATCAGCAGCCCGCCGAAGCCCCACGAGCCGAGCAATGCCAGCGCCAGCCCGGTCAAGGAGGTCAAAGATCCTGTCGAATGCGCGAGTAACGAGTGTTTAGGGGCAAGTTTGCGGAAAGCGCCGAGCGGATTGAGCTGGGTTGCCCGCCCCATGCTGATTTCGCAGATCATCACGGGAAGTCCGATGGTGAGAATGCAAACCAAATAGACCAGGACAAAAGCGCCCCCGCCGTTCATTCCGGTGATATAAGGAAATTTCCAAATATTGCCGAGCCCGATCGCCGACCCGATCGCCGCCATCAGGAAGCCCCAGCCGGAGCTCCAGTGTTCACGTTTTTCCGCCATGCCGCAACTCCTGATTGGATTATGGGGAAACCGGCCGGAAAGGGATTCCGTCCGGATGAAAACTTATTCCTCGGTGCCGGGGACGCGGCCGCGCTGGCGGCGGCGGTCAAGCTCGGTCAGATAGTATTTGCGGAGCCGGATGTTCTTGGGCGTCACTTCGACCAATTCGTCGTCGTCGATGTATTCGAGCGCCTGTTCCAGCGACATGATCCGCGCCGGCGCGATTTTAAGGTTGTGGTCGCTCCCCGAGGCGCGCATGTTGGTCAACTGTTTGCCGCGCTGGACGTTGACCACGAGGTCGCCTTCCTTGCAGTGTTCGCCGACGATCATGCCTTCGTAGCACTCGGTGGTGGGGTCGATGAAGAAAAACCCGCGCTGCTGGAGCGCGTCGATCGCGTATCCCGCCGCTTTGCCGGAAGCCATGCTGACCATCACCCCGACCGCGCGGCCGGGAATTTCCCCCTTGAACGGCTCATAACGGACGAAGCGGTGCGATACGATCGCTTCGCCGGCGCTGGCGTTGAGGGCCCGGCTGCGGAAGCCGATCAGGCCGCGGGTGGGAATGTGGAATTCAACCAGCTGGCGCAGTCCGCGCGACTCCATCTGGATCAGTTCGCCGCGCCGCTGACCGGCCATTTCGATGATCTTGCCGACCGATTCGGCAGGCACGTCAACCGAAAGAATTTCGACCGGTTCCTGCTTCTCGCCCTCGACCACCTTCAAAATCACCTGCGGCTTGCCGACCGCAAGCTCGAAGCCTTCGCGGCGCATGGTCTCAATCAGCACCGCAAGGTGGAGCACGCCGCGGCCGCTGACCCGGAAAGAGTCGCCGTTGAGCTCGACCACCCGCAGCGCCACGTCGCGCTCGACTTCCTTGAGGAGGCGTTCGCGCAAATGACGGCTGCTGACGAATTTGCCTTCCTTGCCGTAGAGCGGCGAATCGTTGATCCTGAAGATCATCGAGAGGGTCGGCTCGTCGATCGCAATCGGCGGCATCGCTTCAAGCTTCTCCGAGTCGCAGATGGTGTCCGAAATATCAATGTCGGTAATCCCGACGATCGCGCAGAGGTCTCCGCAAGTGATTTCCGAAGCTTCCACCCGGTTGAGCCCCTCAAAAGTGTAAATCTGCTTGACGCCGGCGACCTGGGTGCGTCCGTCACGCTTGATCAAAGTCAGCGGACGGCGGGTGTTGAGCGTGCCGCGGTAGACCCGGCCGATGCCGATGCGGCCGACGAAGTTGGAGTAGTCGAGCGTCGCGATCTGAGCCTGAACCGGCCCCTCGACAATCGGCGGCGCGGGAACGTATTCAAGAATCGCGTCCATCAACGGAAAAATCGAGTCGCGCGGAGCGTCAAGGGTGCGCGCCGCCCAGCCGGCGCGGCCGCTGGCGTAGAGGGTGGGGAAATCGAGCTGCTCGTCATTGGCGTCAAGTTCGCAAAAAAGATCGAAGACCTTGCCGTGAATCACATCCGGACGGGCGTCCGGCTTGTCAACCTTGTTGATCACCACCACCGGACGGAGATTGAGCTTGAGCGCTTTTTCCAGCACGAAGCGGGTCTGCGGCATCGGGCCCTCGGCGGCGTCGACCAGCAGCAGGACGCCGTCGGCGAGTTTCAACACGCGCTCGACCTGACCGCCGAAGTCGCTGTGTCCGGGGGTGTCGATGACGTTGATCTTGACCCCTTTGTACTCGACGCTGATATTCTTGGCGAGGATGGTGATCCCGCGTTCGCGTTCGAGGTCGTTGCTGTCGAGGAAGCACTCATTGACCGCCTGGTTTTCGCGGAAAACTTTGGCCTGTTTGAGAATTTCATCCACCAGGGTGGTCTTGCCGTGGTCCACGTGGGCAATAATCGCAATGTTACGGATTTCACGCATAAAGGGTCGTCGCTTTCAAAACTGAGATTTATATATTCTTATAATATAGCGCGAAACGACAGGTTTTACAACTTGAAAAACCCCGTATGGAACGTATCTTATCAAAAAAATAAACGAAATAAACGCCCCCGCGGCGGAAAGATGATGATGAATCCGAAACTCGAAGCGATTTTACGATCCCGCGGCAAACTTGCGATCGCCTTTTCCGGCGGCACCGACAGCACCTTGCTGGCCGAAGCCGCCCGGCGGGTGCTGGGAGCCGAAAATGTGCTGCTGCTCCACGCCGAAAGCGTGCTCCTTCCCGCCTTTGACCGCGAATTCACGGCAAACTGGATTGCCAAAGGGAATATGCAAGTGATCGCCGTCCGCTGCGATCCCCTCGCCGATCTTCGCATCCGGGCCAACGACCCGCAGCGCTGTTATCACTGCAAAAAGGCGATCTTCGGGAAACTCCTCGAAACCGCCCGGGCGCACGGCTTTGAAACCCTCGCCGACGGCGCCAATCTCGACGACCTCGGCGATTACCGGCCGGGAATGCTGGCGGCGGCGGAAATGAATGTGGCGCACCCGCTCCTCGAAGCAGGGATGACCAAAGCCGCGATCCGCGAATTGGCGCGGGAATTCAAGCTCGAAAACGCCGACCGCCCGGCCTCCGCGTGCCTTGCCTCGCGGATTCCGACCGGAACGCCGCTCGACGAAACCGCGCTCGGCCGGATCGACCGCGCCGAATACGCGCTCCACCAACTCGGCTTCCGCCAGCTCCGGGTGCGCGCCCTGGGCGAATTGGCCAAACTCGAATTCCCGCCGCAGGAATTCCCGGCGGTGCTCGCCAACCGCGAAGCGGTGCTCGCCGCATTGAGCGAAGCGGGCTTCAGCGAAATCACCCTCGACCTTCGCGGCTACCGGATGGGAGCGATGAACCAGCCGAACTGACATCCGGCAGTTCCGGTGCGGCCTCGACCCGCCAACCGGCGATATACAGCACGGCAATCCCCCAGATTGTCAGCGGCATCCAGCCGAAGAAAAGAGCTACCATACGGGTTTTGGCGGTAACCATGGGACATTGATACTCGCGCTTGATTTCCGGCGGCATCAGCCGCTCAACGGCAAGATATCCCTTTTCGTCCTTGCCGTAACGCTCGCGAAGCTCCATCCGGTAGCGGAAAGCGGAATAAACCGCGGTATTGAGCAAAAGCTCCCCCGCCAGCATCAGCACCGGCAGCACCAACCAGAGACTTCGCCGCCGCCAACCACTCCACAGACCCCAAAAGGGAAAAACCGCGAGCAGCAGCAAGCAATAGTAACTGAAATATTTCCAGAGCACCGCCCATCCCATCTCCCGGCAGCCGGAGATAGGCAGCGCGGCATTGTCGCCCCATGGCGAAAGAGGATACCGCAACACCGCCGCCGCCAAGAAAAAAATTCCGGCGAAATAAATTGCCACAGCGATCGTGATCACATCGTGCAAAATTTTCCGGGCGATCGCCATGAGAGAAGCCGCTCTGGTTCAAAGCCCGCCGAGGCGGTAATTTGAATCGAGGGTGTAGAGGCGTTTGACGGCGGGGTCGCTGTTGACGTGGGTGGCGACGATTTCGCCGATCACCAGCGGGCAGTTGCCGGGGCGGAGGATGTCCACCAGGCGGCATTCGAAGTTGGCGACGGCATCCGCGACCAGCGGGACGCCGATTTTGGCGGCGGGGATGAAAGTCAGACCGGAACGCAGCCCCTTGTCCTCTTTGTGACCATGGACGGTGCCGGCGTATAACGTGGCCCGGGCCATCGATACAGACGGGTAGGCAACCACGAATTCGCGGTTTTCGCGGATCAACTCCAGCGTGTAGGCATGGTCGTCGATCCCCAGTATGAACATCGGCGGCTCATCGGAGACGATCGCCATCCAGCCGACCGCCATCAGATTGATCCGGCCCTCCTGATTACGGGTAACGGCAAGCACCACCTGCTCGGGGTACTTGCGGTTCCAGCCATCGGCGACGCTGACTTCTTTTTGCATGACCATGTCCTCCTGTTGCCATACAAGATACATGGCGAAACGTTTTTGTCAAGCCCGCGATCAGCGGGCCGAAACGAACCGGTAGCGTTTGCCGAAAGCGGCCTTATAGTCGGCCGGGATGGCGAGGTCGGTGAAATCGGCTTTGGGATCGATTCTGGTGATCCCGGCGATATACTTCTTTTTGACCACTTCCTCGAAGCGGGCGTCGGCGTTGACCAGATAAATTTCCGGCCGGTCCCGGGTGCGCCGCCAGAGCGACATACGACCGTAGTCAAGCGGCAGTTCGGAGGCGAAAACAAGGATTTCGGCGTTGCCGCACCGGCCGAGCGCGCGATCGTAATCGGCGGCCGAGACCAGCGTGCTCCAATCCGGTTTGACTTCGGCGTCTTCGGCGATTTTTTCCGCCCGCGACGCTTCGACCTCGATTACCGTGATATCGGCGTCAACCCCGGTTCCCGCTTTCAAAGCCCCGGCCATCTTGTCCTTGAGCTCGGACTGCGCGAGAGCCGAAGACATCACCAAGGCGATTTTTTTACCCTCGGCCTGCTTGCCGAGCGATTCACCGATGACGTAAAAATGCGAAAGCTTCAAGGTCTCATTGCCCTGATCGCTCAACGCCGTCCCGGTCGAACCGGAACCGGTCAGCAGGAAAGAAGCCGAGAGCATCAGAATCACCGCAACGTCGGCGATCAGAAAAGCCTTTTTGCCGGTTTCGCTCCGCCATTTCACTTTCAATCCGACCACCAGCGCGGCACCGGCGGTCAGCAGTAGCATGAATAATACAATTTTCATGGTCAATCCTTTCTCCGGCCGATCGACCCGGAATCAATCCGGATCAATCCGACCGAATATGACGGCGATTACTCGGTGATCTTCGGCTGGGTCGGCGAAGTGTAGACCTTGCGGCCCCAGAGGAAGTTCTGGGGATTCAGCGTTTCCTGCAGCGTCAGCGCGGTAGCATGGCCGTCGGCAAAAGCATAGTTGGCTTTGCCGTTGTGCTTGTCATAACCGACATAGCGGATGTGCATCCCGTTCTCGGTGCCGACATTGCCCTGAATCTGGGCCATTGCGGTGGCGTAATCCATCATCTTGGCGGTGTTGTCGCCGGTGCCGGCGGTCGGGATCGCCGGCGAACCGTCGGTATCCCAGGCGGCCAGGCCGTGGGTCGGACGATGGCTTTTGACCGCGGTGCCGCCGCCGGGCGAGGAGCCGTCGATCAGGGTCGAATTCGCGGTATATTCCGCCACCAGAATT